>JAUUDF010000034.1 GCA_030826885.1 Sulfurovum sp.
GAGAATAACAGTGCTAAGTGCTAAGTGCTAAGTGCTAAGTGCTAAGTGCTAAGTGCTAAGTGCTAAGTGCTAAGTGCTAAGTGCTAAGTGCTAAGTGCTAAGTGCTAAGTGCTAAGTGCTAAGTGCTAAGTATGATGTAATTTTAGAGCTTAAAGTAATCTAAAATTATTCACCTTTTATTGTGTATTTTTTCGTGTGAGTTTGCGGTAGATTTGAATGTTTTGGTGTAAGTGAAGTGCGGGAGCTTACTTCACAGTAAGTGACCAAACTGAATGTAGCCAATCATTCAAAGATGCCGCAAAATCCAAACCCCATAACCCTTTCGTGTGAGTTTGTGGTAGATTTTGACGATCGTTGTAAGTGAAACGAAGGAGCGTACTTGGGGGTACGTGACTGAATGGAACGAAAAGGATCGTTCGAAGATGCCGCAAAATCACACGAAAGAGGGTGCGTCGTTGGCGAATAGAATCAAATCCCCTACCCTCGTCTGCTCCACCAGCATCTCCTCCATCTGCGCCTTACTCTCCAGCTTGACCAGTTTCTCAGCATCGACATATTGTTTGAAGATGGCATAGTTCAAATCACCCGTAACGACAACCACATCGAAGACTTCGTTGGCACGTTTGGCGACCTGCTCGTTGAGTGCATCATCGACCTCGACAAGTCCCGGCGTGATGACCACTTTGCGTCCTTTATAGGTAGATGCCAGATCGAAGCTTGCCATCATGCCGTCGATGTTACCGTTGAAGCTGTCATCGAGAATGAGCTTGCCGCCCGCATCGATACGCTGAAGACGATGATCAACAGGCTTGAGGGTACTAAGCTGTTTTTGTATGGTTGCATCGTCAAGGCCCATTTGTTTGGCTACCAGTACTGCTGCAGCAAGGTTCACAGCGTTGAAGGCTCCGAGAATATTGGCGGTATAACGCGTACCGTTTAGGGTGAAACTGGTACCTTCAAGTGTCGCTTCAATATTGTCAATGATGTATTCCGGCATGGGAAGGTCCGGATTGGTTCTGGCGACTTCTCCCGTTCCGTAAATATGTATATTCTCCGCTTCGGGCTTGACCATGGCGCTTTCATGGATAAATGCCTCTTCAAGCCGATCGGTCTGCATGATTTCCATTTTGGTATTACGAATGTTTTCCATACTCTTGAAGTACTCGATGTGCGCAGGGCCTATTTTTCCTACAACGACATAGTGTGGATTGACAAACGTCGTAATTTCGGCAATGTCCCCCTCGCCTCTTGCACCCATCTCGACCACATAAACCTCTGTATCGTCTGGCAACTCGTCGTTGACATCTTTCATGACACCCCCGAGGGTATTGACCGAGCGCGGCGTAGCGTAGGTATTGTACCTGGCGCCTAAAAGGTGTGCAACAAAGTTCTTGATGCTGGTCTTGCCGTAACTTGCCGTAATGCCCACCACCTTGAGCCTGTCCATCTTCGCTATTTTCTCCTGTGCCTTGCGCTTGAAGCTGTTAAAGAGCATCTTTTCTATGAAAACCGAAATACCGTACGCCAGGAAGATGGGAGTAAGCACTCCGTGGTGTTTGAGTGCCAGAGACAGAAACAGTCCAATGACCGCCAGTGCCGCATAGAAACGTTTGACACGCCCTGTCCATACCAGAGGCTTGTCCAGTCCCCTGTACCAGCTGTACAGCAGTCCAAGGTAGGCAATGACGACCACAAAGGCATACGGTGTAGCAAAGTCAACGAGCATATAGAGCGCATAGGGGATGAGGAAGTAGACGAAGTGCCACCACGCTTTGGTGTGGTGAAAGACCACACGTTCAAGTTTGTAGCTGTACCATTGCAGATTGGTAATGGCGTAATAGCCCATAGCGAAAAGAAAGACAAAATAAAAAAAGAGGTTAAGCAGTTGCATCAGGCGTTATCCTTGCATTGGTCTGAAATGGTCTGCGCAATGAACGGCGCATGCTGTAAGAAAAAGAAGTGGTCACCTTCCAGCGGGTAAAACCGGCTGCCTTCAATGAGCGAAGCGATCTTTTCACCGGTATAAAGAGGGGTCGCCGTATCGGCTTTGCCCCAAAAGAGCAGTGCTCTCGCACGGCTTTTGGCAAACTCCGCTTCAAAATCTTCATCGACGACATTTTTGAACGTCTCGTACATCTCATGGCTCATCCCCTCGACATCCTTGCTTTTGAACAAATCACGGATGAAGGTCATCCCCAGAGGTTTAAGCGCTTTGACCGTCGCGATTTTTAGTTTGACAGACCACGGCTTTTCAGTAACGACGCCGGCACTTGAAAGCAGTACCAGACAGGGTGTATGTAGCAGTGTCGCGACTTTCCCGCCAAAAGAGTGTCCCATCGCAATACGGGGTTGAACATCCAAAACGCCTAAAAAACGCTTTACAATCTCTCCGTAATCTTTGGTTGTCAAGACCGTATCGTTGCTGCTATTGCCAAAACCGGGCAGGTCAAGATAGATATGTTTATACTCCGGCAGGAGCCTGTCAAACGCCTGTTTCATGATCTCTTTGTTGCTCCCCCAGCCATGCAGTACCAGCAGCACATCCTCTTTGGCAGGGTTGACAATCTCATAGGAGAGCGTGTAGGTGTGTTGGTTGTAGTCAATCTCTTTACTTGCCATCTGTATCTGTCCAAATACTATTCATACTATATCTCTATCCTTTAAAAGGCATATTTTACCATAATGCGTTTAGTCTTGCTTAATGACATAGTGCTCTTCTTCCACCTCTACCAGCGGTGGTACCTCTTCCGCTTCAAAGTAGTCATACCCCTCTTTGAGTTCCATCCAGAAGTCATACCATCGGCTATCGCTGTGTGCATCCATCGATTCATTCTCCATACGAAACGGGAAAATATGCACATTCACATAGGGTTGCCCATGCTTCAGCGCCGAGGCCACCAGTGCATAGATCTCTTCAATTTTCGCATCGGTCATTGCATAGCAGCCTACTGAAACACAGTTGCCGTGTACCATGAGGTAGGAGCCGGTACGGTGATGGGCACGGTCGTAGGCATTCGGATAACCAAGGTTGAATGCCAGGTAAAACTTGCTGTGCGGATTGAGCTGTTTTATGTAGACCCGGTAAAAGCCTTCGGGTGCCTGTCTGTCTCCCTCTTTGAGCTTGGGGCCGAGATGTCCGGAATAGGCACAGATTGGGTAGTCTTTCAGATGCACATAGCGTCCCTCTTTCTCAATCCATACCTCCAGCATCGCTTCGAGTTTGAAAATGCGAATGAACACGGCATCGCCTCTCTTTGCACCTACTTGCTTTAGTCGCGTTTCAAGCGGCGTTTCTTCATAGGCGGAACGTTCCATATACTCCTGCATGGCAACCTCCTGTGAAAGTTTCATTATCTCCTCCAGACTCAGTAAAGCCTTGTCTGCCGGTATTGAAACGTTCAACTCACCCATCTGACTGTGAGAGAGGTTGTTTGGCAATGCCTGAAGTTTCGTGGCGTTATGTTCCGTCAGCTCTGTTTTAGGAGGATGCACGGTTACGCTTTTGGGCTGTGCAGGAGGAAAATAGAGTCCGGGGTAAAGAAAAAGGGCAAATGACAAAAGCAGCAACACAAAAACAAGAATATCGGCTACAACCAGCCATACCCTTGCTTTCATATCATCCTACTCATTAAAGTTCAGCTTCTGAAGCCTGTCGTAGCCGTAGATGTCTTTAAACAGATGAACGCTGCCGTCATCCTCGACATAGACGCTCAGGTAGGCAGTATGTACCGGCAGTTTTCTCTTAATCGCAATAAAATGTGTTTTGAGTGAATCATACATCTTCTGCGCCTCTTCGGGTGTTGTTGCCGTATAGTGTTCTATGATATAGCGAAGCATCTCCCGAGGACGTCCCAACCGTACACATCCGTGACTGTAGCAGCGCACACTGCGCTTGAAAAGGTATTTTGACTGCGTATCGTGCATATAGACAGAGTGTCTGTTTGGAAACAAAAACTTCACACGACCCAGCCCGTTCTTTTTGGAAGGTATCTCTATGAATTTGAAAGGGATCTTCTCTTTATTGCCGACATAACTTCCCGCATTGAGATCAGCAAAGTTGAGTGCCGGAGAATCGAGATTGTAGTCTCTTCTGATCACCAGTCTGTGCCGTTTGAGATAGGAAGGGTTTTTTAACGCTTTTGGAATCACCTCTTTTCTGGCAATACTGTCAGGCACATTCCACTGCGGGCTGAGTACCACATACTGCAGTTCCTCCGAAAAGATTGGTGTCTGTTTGTTCTTTTTACCGACAATCACTTTCATGCTTAGAGCCGTTTTGCCCTTTTCTATAATGCGCACTCTGAACTCGGGAATGTTTACCAGCGCATACGCTTTTCCCGTAATCGGCTTCATCAGCTTGATACGCTCAATATTCAGACGTATCTTGTGCAACAGTTCCCTTGAGACATTGGGATCTTTCTTATATGCATGATATACATCGACAAGACGCTTGAACTCACGATACGGCGGAACATACGGCTTAAGTATCTGCTCGATGCTCTGTCCGGCTTTAAGCTGCATTTTAATGGCTTGAGGATCGACCTTTTGATAGTAGAATATATAATCTGTACTATAGTCATCTGACTTCCTTGCCTCCTGTGCTTTTTTAAACGAGGCAATATCCAGACAGCCATTGGCAAGGTTGTTCGCATAGGTGACAAGCATTTTGCTCATGAGAAGCGAATCTTTACTTCGACGGACCTCATTCGCCAATGCGGTATTGCCGCATATGGACAGGTAGGTATCGTTTTGCAGTATCTTTAAAAACGCCTCTTTTTGTGCAGAGTGCCACCCTTCTCTGTCGGGTGTCCCCACACATCCGCTCAATACCAGCAGCAGCACTGCAAGCCCTAAGATATTTCGTTTCATTGTTTCTCCCTTTTCCCCAAGTTGTTTGCACAGACGAATGCGCTGGAGAACGCCCACTGAAAATTGTAGCCTCCCAGCCGTCCGGTCACATCAAGTACTTCCCCAATGAAGTAAAGCCCTCTCTCCTTGCGGCTCATCATTGTCCTGGCATCTACCTCATCTGTCGCTACACCGCCCCTGCTTACTTCGGCTTTGCTGTAACCGAAAGTCCCTGCCGGTGCTAACCGATAGTCATTCAAACTCTGAAGAGAATCCAGCTCTGATGAAGAGAGACATTTGCCCGCTTTATCCTCAATGCCAAATTGTAGCAAAAAAGCCTTAGTCAGACGTTTGGGCATCGGCAGCAAAGAAGAGAGATGCTTCTTACTGTGGCGTACCACACTCCAGTCGAACCCTGGCAAAAAATCGATGCTGATCATTCCTTTCTCCCAGTAAAGCGAAGCATCGAGTACTGCCGGTCCGCTAATGCCTTTGTGGGCAAAGAGCAGTGAACCCTCACACAGATGCTCCCCCACACGAATGTGCACATCGGTCGAAATACCGCTGAGTTTCTTGAAAAAAAACTGCTCTTTTTGCACCGTAAAACCAACCAGTGCGGGTGCCGTACGGACGATGCTATGTCCGAAATGCTCCGCTATTTCATACCCTATGCCGCTGGCACCAAGCCTTGGAAAACTCAAACCACCCGATGCAACGACCACATTCTGTGCACTCAGGGTTCGATTCTCTGTTTTGACGTAAAAGATATTCTCACGCTTGTGTACACCAAGCACCCGTTCATTCAACAGAAATCTCTGTTTACGGCTTTGGGATTGCAGGATGTCAAGCAGTTCTTTAGAGGTGTGCAGACAAAAATACTGTGTACCTTTGCGAAGTACCGGATGAAGTCCGAAACGCGCAAGCCAGTCAAGAAGTGCCTTCTCGCTAAAACGCGACAGCACAGATGCTACAAACTGTGCATCGCCCCGGTAAAAAGTGCTGTCCATGAGTGCATTAGTAATATTGCACTTTCCTCCACCGGAGATGCGTATCTTCTCTCCCACTTTGGGGTTGGCATCGATAACCACTGCACTTTTAGCTGGCAGCAGCGAAGCGAGCATCAGGCCCCCTGCCCCGCCGCCTATAATGATTGTATTGTATTCCATGGATTGCATTATAGCTAATAGTGACTACATATTCATTGCACATACCTTCGATACAATCAACAAAAAGGAGTCATTGTCACATGAAGCGGATATGTCTTACCTTGACAGTATGTGCAGGCATACTTTCATACAGCGCATCAGCTGCGGAAAAATACGACACCAAGGCATTCAGGGTCATTACAAAGCTCTGCACGCCCTGTCACGGTACGCCATTTTACATGGCAAAGCAGATCGATGAGGATGACTGGACATATTTTTTCAATACTCCGGGAAAACTGGAAAAAATACACAAAACAGAACCAAAAGCCCTTGATTCACTCAAAAAAAGCCTGTTTCAAAAAAGGAAAAAACGTCTTTTAAAGTTTTTCGTTGCAAATTCAAAATTTTCCGGAAACGTTCACGGGTGCGATGCCAATTTCTGCGGAACGCATCACTGACACCCAAACAAAGCTGTGCTACAATATATGCATGAAATATCTGTTGTACATACTGTTCTTTTTCCCTGTTGTCGGCATGGGTGAAAACCTCTTCATCATAACCGACAAAAGCGGAAAGGTTGAAACGAAAAAGCATCTTGACCATCATGAGAATGCCTGCCTGAGCCAGAATGCCACAGAGTTTTCCCTGCAAGCGATGTATGACGAACTTCGCAAACAGGAACGCCTTGCACAGGAAGTACAAAAGGCGAAACAGACGGTAGCGCACATTGCAAAAGCGGCTGCCAATGCAAAGAAGAAAGGACTGAAATACACCCTTAAAGAGAGAGAACGCGAAGCACTGCTCAAATATGCCAAATACTTCAAAGGCGGGAAATACAAATGGGGCGGTACCACCCCTGAGGGCTTTGACTGTTCAGGCTATGTACAGTACCTCTACAAAAAACACGGCATCAATCTGCCAAGAACCGCATTGGCACAGTCAAAGGTGGGCACCTCCGTACCTGAAGAGAAGCTGCAAAAAGGTGACCTCGTTTTCTTTCTGACCGACAAAAAACGCGGCATCCCCGTTACCCATGTAGGCATCTACCTTGGCAATGGGAAGTTCATTCATGCCGCTTCACGCAAAAAAGGCATTACCATCTCCCCGCTTGAGTACGGTCACTACAGCAACTGCTATGTCGGCGCGAGACGGGTACTGCCCTCTTCTGTCTAATACAGGTGCGTACATGTATAACCATCATTTAAAAAAAAAGTATGTTAAAATGACGCCCGTTTTATACTTGCAAAAGTATTTCTTTTGACTGATCTCGGATACTTGTGTCAGTGAGTAGAACAAACCCAATATACACGGACAAACCCCATGACCATCAAACCCGACTGCATCACCTGCATTATGAACCAGACACTCAAAGTCTGCAAACTGCTTGAACTCGATGATGAAACGAGCAAACAGGCACTCGATGCCACGGCAAACATACTCATGCAAAGCAGCCTGCAGATGACCCCTCCCCAGATTGCCAAAGAGACCTATGCAGCCATTGCCGAAATAACAGGAGAGGAGGACCCTGTCGCAAAAGCCAAAACACAGGCTACATGTATGGCACTCTCGGTCGATACCTCCTTCATAAAGACACTGCACGATGCGGTCAAATTCGCCGTTATCGGCAATGTCATTGACTTTGGCGCACAAAAGCAGCTCGATCTGAATGAAACCATTCGCTCACACCTGCACAGATCGTTCGCCATTGATGATTTCGACACCTTTGAAAAAGAACTCAAACACACAAAGCATATGGTCTACATCGGGGATAACACAGGAGAGCACATTTTCGACAAACGGCTTATTGAAATTATCAAGGCACATTACAATATTAAAATTTACTACTTTGTACGCGGAAAGCCCATCATCAACGATGTCACCGTCAAAGAGGCTGCCATGCTTAAAGATGTCGCAACCATTGTTGATACCGGCGTGCCCACCCCCGGATTTGACCTATCCTATGCCAATGAAACCTCTAAAGCGCTTTTTGAGAGTGCCGACATGGTACTGGCCAAAGGCATGGGCAACTACGAAAGTCTTTACGATGTCTGCAACAGACCGCTTTACTACCTGTTCATTGTCAAGTGCAATGTGGTCTCACAGGCCATTGGTCAAGGCGTTGGAGAGCTTATTTTTACCAGACATTAAGGGTTTACTAAAGTCTTTGCAGCTTTTTAAGCCCCTCTTTAACCAGTGTCGCCGTATCGCCGCTGCATCCATCAAGCGCCTTTTGTATGGCCTCTTTTTTGAAACCGAGACTCTCAAGTGCCATGACCGCTTCGGTATGTGAGGCACCCACACCGCCTTCACCTTCACTGCCGTCAACAATGAAGTCCGCCAACTCTACCATAATACGGCTTGCCGCCTTTGGACCGATGCCGGGCACTCGCTTGAGCATACCCACATCTTTGCTGCTGACCACACGTGCAAACGTTTCTGGGGTAAACGTCGAACAGACAGCCAGCCCCACTTTGGGCCCTACCCCGTTGATCCTGATAAGCGTATCGAACATCTTTTTCTCATTGCGATGCATGAACCCGTACAGCGCATGGGCATCTTCGCGAATAATCTGTGTTACAAAAAGCTTGACACGCTCCTTGTCTATGGCATTGGAGGTATTGATGGAGACATGCACCTCATAAATAAGTCCGTTGACATTCACATGAACCGCTGTGGGCTCTTTGTGTTCTACTATACCTTCTATTCCTACGATCATTTCTCTTTCCTTCTGCAGTTACTGTCGAGAGTATACACCTATTAAATATGTTGCAAGACAAAATATGTCAAATTGTAATATTTTCATATAAATTCTCAAAGAAGTACTATAAAACGGTTTTGACTCATGTTATATATTTTGATATACTGTAACTAATTAGCATACCAAGGAAATATATTGGGTTTGACAAAACTGCACTTTCGATCCTTTTCATTCGGTTGGATCATTAAACTGACTTTTGCTTTTCAAACAGCAGCATTTGGCAGCACCTATGCAATCATTTCCCTTGATGACATCTCCTTCCCCGTACCCACATCTCCTTCACTGTCCGATGAAACGAAACAGCGCTACCTTGATGCCATCAATGAAGCAAGATCAAAAACCCAGGATTGCGGCGACAAAGGTATTATGGATCCCGCCCCAGCCGTAAAATGGAGCGAGAAACTTTACCAGGCTGCTTACCTGCACAGTCAAGATATGGCACTCTCCGACTACTTTTCCCATACAGGCTCGGGAGAGGAGAGTGATACTGTAGCACAAGCTGAGCATCCCGGAACAGGAAGTTCTCCTAAAGAAAGAATAGAATACACAGGATACATCTGGCGCAGTTACGGTGAAAATATCGCTGCCGGCTACGACACACTCCAAAGTGTAATCGAAGCCTGGCTCAAAAGTCCGGGGCATTGTGCCAACATCATGAACCCGAACTTCAAAGAGGTAAGCATGTCTATGTACTACAAAGAGGGCAGTGACTATGGCTATTACTGGACACAGGATTTCGCTACACCAAAATAGCAACCCGGCATAATAACCGTAGTATAACAGAATGGGCATGCATCATACAATCCGAACCAACATTACGGTAGAATATCCAAAATATATATCCTAAAGAGACACATGCGACTACGATCGATCTTTACCAACAGTTTCGGCATTCTACTCTCACGTATCACCGGTCTTGGGCGCGATGTATTGATGGCTTCGGCGCTTGGGGCATCTGTCTGGTCAGATATGTTCTTCATCGCCTTTAAACTGCCAAATCTTTTCAGACGTATCTTTGCCGAAGGGGCGTTTACACAGGCGTTCATGCCCTCATTCATTGCCAGCAGACACAAAGGGGTGTTCGCCACGGCGATCTTTTTGCGGTTTCTGCTTTTTCTGGCAGTGTTATCTCTCATGGTCACCCTTTTCCCCGAACCTATTACCAAACTGATGGCATGGGGATGGTCATGGGATCTCATTGAACAAACAGCACCGCTGACAGCCATCAACTTCTGGTACCTCGACCTCATCTTCATCGTCACCTTTTTGGCGACACTGTTGCAGTACAAAGAACATTTCGCCACAACCGCACTCTCTACCGCATTGTTGAACATCTCCATGATATGCGCCCTGTGGTTCTACATGAAGGAAGACCCCAAAACCGTCGCCTACGCACTGAGTGTCGCCGTACTGGTCGGAGGTGTACTGCAAATTGCGGCGCATCTTTTTACACTCAAACACTTCAACCTGCACAAACTGCTCGCTGGCGGCTGGAAATACCGTCACAGCAAAGATGTCAAAGAGGAGGAGAGGCACTTTAAAACACTTTTCCTTCCCGGTATACTGGGAAACTCCACACCTCAGATATCCGCCTTTATCGATACGCTCCTTGCAACCTTTCTTGCAAGCGGATCGGTCTCGTTTCTTTTTTACGCCAACCGGGTCTTTCAGCTTCCCCTCGCACTCATTGCCATTGCCACGGCAACCGTACTCTTTCCCACGGTCTCCAAAGCGCTCAAAAACAAGGAAGAGGAAAAAGCCTATGCCAATCTGACACAGGCATTCTGGCTGCTTGGCTTTCTTCTGGGTGCAGCGATGCTTGGCGGTATGCTCCTGGCCGAACCCATTGTCTGGCTGCTTTTCGAACGGGGCAAGTTTACCCAGGCTGAAACCCTTCAAACCGCCTATGTACTGCAGATGTACATGGTAGGGCTTCTTCCGTTCGGTCTGGCAAAACTCTTTTCTCTCTTTCTCTATGCATCCCACCGCCATAGAAAAGCGGCAAAGATCTCCATCTATTCACTTATCGCATCGGTGAGTGCTTCTTGGATCCTTATGCATCCGCTTGGTGCGGCAGGTCTGGCACTTGCAAGCAGCATCGGGGGATGGGTGCTTTTTATCTTCACGGTCAAAGAGGTAGGTGTGGAGAAATTTATGCAGATCATCAAGTCCAAAAAACTGTTCTATTGGATTGGCATGATGATGGTTGCGGGCATGATTCTCTACGCAGCCAACACCTGGTTACTTACGCTGATAAGAGATCATTAAACTTGCCCTAAAACAGGCAATACCCCCAATCCATATTTTACGTCTGTCCAATATGTCACCGCAATATGCTTTGTCTGTTTAGGGTGATTTTGGCTATAATCACATCAATCAAACCAATCAGGATACCCAATGCATATCTATGACAGTGTACAGAAAACCAAAGTACCCTTTGAACCCATCAAAGAAAATGAGGCTTCCATCTATGTCTGCGGACCGACTGTCTACGATGATGCACATCTCGGTCATGCACGCAGTTCTCTGGCATTTGATCTGCTCTCTCGTACACTGCGAGCACTTGGCTACAAGGTGACACTGGCAAAAAACTTTACCGATATCGATGACAAGATCATCAAAAAAGTCGAAGAGGCGGGCAAAAGCATGCATGAGATCACCGACTACTACATTGGACGGTACCTTGACGAGATGGCACAGCTTGGGGTAGCCCGCGCAGACATCGAACCCAAAGCCACCGAATCACTCGGTGCCATCGAAGCGATGATCCAAAAACTCATCGATACCGACTGTGCCTATGTCGTCAGCAACGGGGATGTCTATTTCAACACCTCCAAAGACCCGCACTACGGAGAGATCTCCCATAAAGTACACGATGACGACGACAACCTCAGCCGTGTCGAACACAACAGCGAAAAACGCAATCCCAAAGACTTCGCACTCTGGAAAGCCTGCAAAGGAGAGGAAGATATCTGTTTTGACGCGCCCTTCTCTTCCGGTCGTCCGGGCTGGCACATCGAGTGTTCCGCGATGATCGAGAAGTATTTCGAAGGCACACCCGAGTTTAGCATCGACATTCACGGCGGCGGTGCAGACCTGCTCTTTCCCCACCATGAAAACGAAGCGGCACAGAGCCGCTGTGCAACCGGTCATGAGCTTGCCAAATACTGGATGCATAACGGTTTTGTGCAGATCGACGGTGAGAAAATGAGCAAGAGTCTGGGTAACAGCTTTTTTCTCAAAGACGCACTCAAAGTCTATGACGGCGAGGTACTGCGCTACTACCTAAACTCCGTTCACTACCGCAATGATTTCAACTTCAACGAAGAGGATCTGCTCACAGCCAAAAAACGCCTCGACAAGCTCTACCGATTGAAAAAACGACTCTTGCCCGGCAAGGCTTCGGCAGCCAACAAGGCATTCAAACAGTCACTGCTCGATGCCATGAGTGATGACCTCAACATCTCCGTAGCTCTGGCACATATTGATGAGATGATCGCGACAGCCAATGAAAAACTCGATGCTAACCCTAAAGACAAGGCACTAAAGAAGGAGACGCTTGCCAACATTGAACTCATCGATACCCTGCTTGGCTTTGGGGGCAAGGAGCCCTACAGTTACTTCCAGATCGGTGTCGATGAGGCTCTCAAAGAGAAAATAGAAGCGCTCATCGCCAAACGCACCGAAGCAAAAAAAGAAAAAGACTTCGCTACTTCCGATGCAATCCGTGATGAACTGACCGCGATGGGTATCGCCATCATGGATACGGCGGAAGGAACACTCTGGGAGAAATCATCATGAAAAAACATCTTCTTCTTTTACCTTTTCTTGTTATGCCTCTTCTTGGAGAAGAGGTATTCTCTTACATCGGTGTCAATACTTCCTACAAAGATATTCAGCCCGTTTCCGAATATCAACCCGATAAGACATCCCATGTCATATTCGGACTGACACTGGGAATGCAGGCACTTAAATGGCGTACCGATGTCAACCTCGAACACGGCAACAATTACACGACATTCAACCTCAATGCAGACTACATCATACTCGACTCGATGTTCGGCACACCCAAAATACGTCCTTATGTAGGGTTGAATGTCGGCTACCTCTCCTTGCAGGATGACAAACTGACCGATACCGACGGCATCTTTTTCGGGGCCAATGCCGGATTTATTCTCTACGCAAACGATGTTGTAGATATAGACATAGGCTACCGTTATGACAAAGTCTCGGGATTTGACGGTCTCGATACCATACAGGGAGTGACCCTCGCTGTCCATTATTTTTATTGAGTTTAGGCTATAATCGCCTACTTCATTACAGGAACATACCGTGTCGCTTTTTTCATACCAGAACCTCAAAAAGATCCTCTTCAAACTTGACCCTGAAACGGCACATACCCTTGCCGGACTGGGACTCAGAAGCGTTGCATACTGTCCTCCCCTGCTGCGATATTTCAGTAACAAGTTCTTTGTTTCCGATCCGATGCTTTCCCAACAGATCTTCGGGCGTACGTTTCAAAACCCGGTCGGTCTGGGTGCCGGATTCGACAAGAACGGACAATACATCACCGCCATGCCGACACTTGGCTTCGGTTTTACCGAAATAGGCACAGTCACCCCAAAACCACAGCCAGGCAACCCGAAGCCAAGGCTCTTCAGACTCATCGAAGAGCAGTCCATCCAAAATGCTATGGGTTTCAACAACCGCGGGATGGGCTATATGCTCGAGCAGCTCAACAATCTCTATTTTTTCGACTACCCCATCGGTATCAACATTGGTAAGAACAAAGTAACCCCCGAAGAGAAAGCGCTTGAAGACTACGAAACCCTTTTTCATGCCTTCAAAGATTATGGAGACTATGTTGTCATCAATATCTCTTCACCCAACACGCCGGGTCTGCGCGACCTGCAGAACGAGCAGTTCATTAACGACATTTTTGCCATGGCAAAACGTATCACCGACCAGCCTGTACTGCTCAAAATCGCACCGGACATGACACCCGAAGATGCCGTTACCCTCTGCCAGACGGCAGTCGATGCGGGGGCAGCGGGCATCATCGCCACCAATACTACAATAGACTACTCTCTGACACCCCATGCCAAAGATTTCGGCGGCATATCCGGTGCGCTGCTGAAAGAGAAAAGCTATGCGCTTTTCCAGGCCGTAGGCAAGGCCCTCTATGGAAAGACTCTGCTCATCTCCGTAGGAGGCATAGACTCAGCAGAAGAGGCATACAGACGCATCAAAGCCGGTGCCTCTCTGGTACAAGTCTACAGTATACTCATCTACAAAGGTCCTTCCCTTGTCAAAGAGATCAACACCGGACTGGTTGACCTGTTAAAAAAAGACGGGTACACTCACATCTCTGAAGCGATCGGCGCTGATTATCGATAGTTATGAATGAGGAATTAAGAGTGTTGGTTTGCTTTGCTTTTGCAAAGCGTTTATTTTATTAGGAAGAAACATGCATACAAATACAGTTCAGTCAATCAAAGCATTTTGTAAAAATGCATACCAAAACTCTTCACTCTTCACTCTTCACTCTTTACTCAAAAGATTAGTGCCTGCACTATTATTTTTCATATCAGGAACACTTATGGCAAACTCACTCCCCAAACACTACACCAAAACGCTTGACAATGGACTTGAAGTTGTCGTCATTCCCATGCACAACGACTCCGGTGTCATCACTACCGACATCTACTACAAGGTCGGCAGCCGAAACGAAGTCATGGGTAAAAGCGGCATGGCACACATGCTCGAACACCTCAGTTTCAAATCGACCAAAAAGCTCAAAGAGGGGCAGTTTGATGTCATCGTCAAAAGTCACGGCGGCATCAACAACGCCTCGACCGGTTTTGACAAAACACACTACTTCATTAAAACCGCCAGCAAAAACCTTGGCATGACATTCGATCTTTTCAGTGAACTGATGCACAATCTCAAACTCGACGACGAAGAGTTTCAAAGAGAGCGTCAGGTGGTTGCCGAAGAGCGACGGCTCAGAACCGACAACAACCCCATGGGGTACCTCTACTTCAGACTCTTCAATACCCACTATGTCTATCACCCCTACCACTGGCTGCCCATCGGTTTTATGGAGGACATTCAGAGCTGGAAGATCGAGGACATCAGAGCCTTTTACCACCGCTACTACCAGCCGTGCAATGCCATTCTGGTCGTAGCCGGTGATATTGAACCCGACACGGTGTTCAAAGAGGCGAAAAAGTATTTCGGCAGTATTGAAAATGAACACAAAATACCTGAAGTACGTTTCAAGGAGCCCAAAATCGACGGTGCGAAACGTGCCACACTGCATAAAGAGAGCAATCAGGTCGACACCCTTGCCATCGCCTACCCCATTCCCAATTTCGAAAACGACGATCAGGTAGTGCTTTCCGCCATCAGTGCCATCCTCTCACACGGTAAAAGTTCATGGTTTGAGCGTGACCTCGTCCAGGAAAAACATCTTGTCAATCAGATATACGGCTACAATATGGAGATGAAAGATCCCGGCGTCTTTATGATTCTCGCCATGGCGAACCCGGGTGTGGACATCACTACCGTAGAAAAAGAGATCCTTGCCGAACTTGAAAGGCTCAAAGAGGGAAAGGTAACACAGTCGGAACTTGACAAGGTCAAGATCAACACCAAAGCAGAATTCATCTATTCACTGGAGAGTTCCAGCTCGGTAGCAAGCCTCTATGGTGACTACCTTGCCAAGGGCAACCTCAAGCCTTTACTTGAATATGAAGAGAAATTGGATAAAATAACGCTTAAAGATATCGTGCGCGTGGCGAAACAATACTTCGACCACAATGTATCGACCACGGTCATACTCAAAAAACACGACACAACTACCCCAAAGCAGGAAGAGTAATGGAAACCTATATTACCGGTGCGACCACGGCACTTATCACACCGTTTAAAAACGGACAGCTTGACGAAGCGACCTTCGCAACACTGATTCAACGACAAATAGACAACGGCATCGATGCGGTCTGCCCAGTGGGTACGACCGGAGAGAGTGCCACACTCAGCCATGACGAACACAAACGCTGCATCGAGATCGCTGTAGAGGTCTGCAAAGGTACATTGGCCAAAGTGCTTGCCGGAGCAGGCAGCAATGCCACCCATGAAGCGATCGACATCGCCAAGCATGCTGAGTCGTGCGGGGTAGATGCCCTCTTCTCTGTCAGTCCCTACTACAACAAACCCTCTCAGGAAGGACTCTACCAGCACTACAAAGCCATCGCCGAAGCAGTCAACGTACCTTTCATGCTCTACAATGTCCCCGGACGTACCGGTGTGGACATCCTCCCCGATACCGTCAAAAGACTCTTCGATGATGTTCCCAACATCATGGGCATCAAAGAAGCGACCGGCTCCATTGAGCGTACCGTAGAGCTGCTGGCAAAAGTACCCGAACTCTATGTCTTCAGCGGTGACGATGCAATCGATTTTCCTATTTTGGCAAGCGGCGGCAAAGGCGTAACATCAGTCACATCAAACCTGCTTCCCGACATGAAAGCGAAACTGGCGCATGCGGCACTCTCGGGAGACTTTAAAACGGCCAAGGCCATCAATGACGACCTTTTTGCCATCAACAAAGTACTTTTCTGTGAAAGCAACCCCATTCCCATTAAAGCGGCAATGTACATTGCAGGACTGACTCCGACACTGGAGTACCGCCTGCCGTTGGTACCGCCAAGCAGTGAAAATATGAAAAAAATCGAAGAGGTCATGAAACAGTACCATATTCCAGGAGTAGCATAATGAGCAATATGAAAGGCAAAACCGCTGTCATTACGGGAGCGACCAAAGGCATAGGAAGGGCATGTGCGGAGAAGTTCGCACAAAACGGTGTGAACGTAGCATTTACCTATAACTCAAACAAGGAAGCGGCAGACAAGATCGCGGCAGAACTCGAAGAGCAGTACGGTATTAAAGCCAGAGCCTACCCGCTTGACATTCTCGACACCGATCAGTTCAAACCCCTCTTTGCGGCTATCGATGAAGACTTCGAGCGTGTCGACTTCTTCATCTCCAATGCGATGATCTATGGCCGTCCTGTTGTAGGCGGTTACGGCAAGTTCATGAAACTGCGTCCTAAAAAGGGTCTGACGAACATCTACACCGCAACGGTCGGAGCGTTTGTTGCCGGTTCCCAGGAAGCGGCAAAACGCATGGAGAAAGTCGGGGGCGGGAGCATCGTTACCCTCTCCTCTACAGGCAACCTGATCTATATAGAAAACTATGCAGGTCACGGCACCAACAAGGCAGCGGTAGAAGCGATGGCACGTTATGCGGCGGTAGAACTGGGTGAGATGGGTATTCGCGTCAATGCTGTCAGTGGCGGCCCCATCGACACCGATGCGCTCAAAGCATTCACAAACTACGAAGAGGTCAAGGCGGAGACCATCAAACGCTCGGCGCTTGACAGAATGGGTGCTCCAGAAGATCTTGCCGGTGCGGTTTATTTCCTCTGTACCGACGATGCAAGCTGGATCACCGGACAGACCATCGTAGTTGACGGGGGGACAACGTTCCGATAGAAGGTAGAGATTTTTCTGGTTGTGCCTTAACTGTTCCCAAGACATATTTATATTGTCATTGACACGATCCAGCAAAAGGCAGCCTATTGACAACGCGTCAGCCCTTCAGCTTTTCTTTTTTTCTTTGCTTCGTTTCTCTTTTTTCTTTGTGCTGATACAAAGAAAAAAAGAAATGAAGAAGAACGCAAAACAACAAGTCATACTGAACTTAAGGTAAAAACACCATGGCAAAACAAAATATACTGAATGTCCCCAACATCCTGGCTTTCATCCGCCTGTTGCTTGCACCACTGATGTTCCTTTTTCTTGTCAATCAGGATGCTCCATTCTTTACTGGTATCCATCCAAGCTGGCTAAACTACTTTGCTGCATTCATCTTCGTTGTCGCTTCGGCTACCGACTTCTTCGACGGCTACATTGCCCGTACTTTCAATCAGGTTACGGTGCTTGGCTCCATTCTCGATCCCCTTGCTGACAAAATGCTGACCCTTGCAGGATTCCTTGGGCTCATGATGCAGGGCATGGCATCCCCCTGGGCGATTTTTCTCATTCTCACCAGAGAGCTTTTCATTACCGGCCTGCGTGTTTCCGCCGTCTCACAGGGCATGAACATCTCCGCATCATGGATGGGCAAGGTCAAAACCGTCGTCCAGATGATCGCCATCGGATTTCTTCTCATGCACTGGCCCGGTGGTACACTGCTGTTATGGCTGGCGGTAGCCCTTACACTCTATTCGGGCTATGTGTATGTCCGGGATTTTTTCCGTTTTCAGCATATTCACTAACATCATCACTTAATTAGAAGAAAGTAGACTCTTTAGATATATAATTTATTTAAAAAATAAATTATTAATCTATTTTATTACTTTTCTACACAAAATACTATTTTTATTAACTTTTATTGTTTAATCATATATATTTAATTGACTGATTGTTAATCATTTGTTATTGTTTTCATGTAAATCAATATAAAGGGAAAAACATGAAATTGACACAACTTAGTCTCGTAGCAGCAATCGCTGTCAGTTCTGCCTTCGCAGGCGGTGACATTGCTCCGGTTGAACCGGCGGCACCGGCTCCGGTAGCAGAAAAATCCTCATGGGAGTTCAACGGGCAGGCTGTCGTTTACTACCAGACAATCGATGCCTACGGCGGATCGGACCTCTTCAAACAGGGCTCTTCGGTAGCAGATGCAGGTCTGCAGCTTAAAGCTGTCAACAAAGACCTTATAGGCGGGCTTGGCGCAGGCATTACTGTCAACGGCCTTACGACACTCGGACTTGAGCACAGCATTGTAAGCAATGTAATGCAGACTGCGAACGGTCTCAAAGGTGGATGGATCGCAGAAGCATACCTGACCTACGGTATTGGCAATACATCCCTTAAAGGTGGTCGTATGACACTTCCTACAGGGCTCTCTCCGTTTGCGCACTCTGAGAACTGGAACGTCTTTGAAAACACATACGATGCGGCATTGGTGGTCAATACGGACATCACCAATACAGTACTTGTAGGTGCATGGGTCTATGCGAACAACACAAACGGCTACAACCAGTTCCACGACGGTGCGGGTCCGGCTGCTCACAACTTCCTTAAAACTGCAGTCGGTATCCACAACTCTCCGGCAAACGGTATGGGATTCATCGGCGGCGAATATGCAAATATGGCAGACTTCGGCAACACCAACGGAGACAAAGGTGTATTTATGCTGACGGCACAAAATACTTCCATTGAAAACCTGACATTGACCGGTTCCTACTATTATGCAGATGACTTCCTTGGTCTGGGTGATGCACTCAACATCTGGTGGCTCGATGCAAAATACAAGTTCTCCAATGTTGAAATCGCACTCCAGGGTGGTCAGACCATTGACAGTGCACTGCCAAAAGACACTACGGCATTTGGTGCGAAGATCAGCGGATCCTTCTCCGGTGTAAATGCATACCTTGCCTATTCGAATGTTGATGACGGTACCACAGGTGTGTTCAATGTTGGTGGACAGCAGACACCTCTCTATACACAGATGATCATTAACGAAGGTGCCATCCGTACCGACAACGATACATTCGTCATCGGTGCGAACACGCAACTGCTTGGTGGTACATTCGGCGCAGGATACGGTACGACTTCAGGAGACAAGAGCGGCTATGACTATGACGAAATCGATGTTTACTATACTACAGACCTCTTTGAGGGAGGCAATATTCTCGTAGGTTACGTCAACATGGATGACAATGTAAGAGCAGATGCCAACAATGTTATCAGAATCGTAGGAAGATACAGCTTCTAACCCTGAAAATATCTTCACCATATACAGCGAAACTTAAATTTTCGCTGTATAACCTCCAAAAACTCCCTGTTATCTATCTACATCAATCTATTTTTATATATAAAAACATCCCCTATTTACGTCATTTGCAAGCATTTGTTAATAAAATCATTATAAAAGATTAACTATTCATTGACTTTTCATTAATCTTTATGTTATCATTCTCTCTGTAATACTACTATAAAGGAAAAAACATGAAGTTTACAAAACTAAGTCTTGTAGCAGCACTTGCTGTTAGTTCTGCATTCGCAGGTGGGGACATCGCTCCAGTAGAGCCAGCGGCAGCAGCACCGGTAGAGGTAGCTTCTCCATGGTCATTCAGCGGAGATGCAAAACTCTACTACTCATCTACTGATTCTGACACAGTAGATCTTTTCTCTAAAGCAAGTGCAATCGGTCAAGCGGCAATCAGCGCTGACATCGGTTATGCACTCAACAACAACTGGAAAATCAATGCAGGTCTGACAGGTCTTGCGACACTCGGTCTTGACGACTCTGTAGTTTCCGGTGTATGGCTGTTTGCAGGTGCAAACGCAGATGAAACTGGTACACTGCCACTTACAAGTGTTGGTGATGCACTCTGGATCGACACACTGAACGTAACAGGTACTGCATTTGACGGTAAAGCGACTTTCGTAATCGGTCGTCAAGAGCTTGATACACCACTTGTATTCACTGAAAAATGGAGCATTGCAGCAAACACATTTGACGCAGCAGTTGCACTTGTAAAACCAACTGACGCTATCACTTTGGTTGCTGGTTACATCTATGATGGTAACGGTAACGGTGCAAGAATCAGCACATTCGACTCAAATGAAGGCGGATTCACTCACGATGACGGTTATATGCCAGCAGTCACTGACAACGGTGCATGGACTGTAGCAGCAGTTGCAACCATCGGCGACGTAACTGCACAGGTATGGTACTATGATGTCATGGACATCGCTGATGCTGCATGGGTACAGGCTGATGCAAACTTTGGCGGTATCGCTCTCGGTGCACAGTACTCATGGATGGGGCCAAAAGATGTACTTGACGGTCTTGACGACTCTTCTGCATTCGCAGTCAAAGTGGGTTACAACCTGAATGGTCTTGACATGTGGGCTGCATACTCTTCTGTAGATAAAGATGGTGTTATTCCAATAGCGAACACAGCAACAATGGTAGGTACTATCGGTTGGGGTGTACAGTCAAAACTCTATACTGAAGCATGGTGGAACTACGGTTTTGTTGGACAGCCAGGTGCAGACACTTTCGCTGTTGCAGCTAACTACAAGCTTAACAACTACAACCTTGGCGCTCAGTATACCTCAGTATCTGGTGCTGTAAACAAACTTGCAGATGCTACTGAAGGTGCAGACATGGATGAACTGACACTTCTTGCAGGTACAGAATTCATGGGTCTGGATGTACAGCTTGCTTACATCTATGCTGACTATGGTGTTACAGACAACAACACTGTTCAAGCATACCTGACTTACAAGTTCTAAGATGCTTTTGTTGCGGGGGTCTCCCCTGCAATGCCTTTTCTCTCTATACTTCCACTACATTTTTTTAATTACACTCTAAAAACAAACTCTTTTTTTGATAATCGATTTCAAATTTAACTTTTCTTAAGCTATATCGCTGTATATTACTCTCTGAAAAACTAATTGATAACAATTTTCAGTTTTGATTTTAAAAAATTATGAGGAGGTTTAATATATGGAAAAGATCGTCGTTGCATTGGCAGGCCAGCCCAATGTCGGGAAGTCCTCTCTGATTAATGCCATTTCCAATGCCAAACTCAAAGTGGGTAACTTTTCAGGGGTAACGGTTGACAAGACTGAAGTGGTTTTCAACCTTTGCGATGAACATACCTGCAAGGACTATGAGGTACACATTATTGACCTGCCCGGTGCCTACTCCCTGACAGACTACACCATAGAGGAAAAAGTCACCAAGAGCTTTTTGCAAAGTGATGAGTATGACATCATCGTCAATGTCGTAGACTCCACCAACCTGCAGCGGAACCTTCTCTTTACCACACAGCTGCTTGAGACCGGCAAAAAGGTCATAGTTGTCTTGAACATGACAGACGAAGCACAAAAAGAGGGCATTGAGATCGATGCCAACCAGCTCTCCGCCATACTCGGTGTGCCCGTCATCAAAACGTCTGCTGCAACCAAAGAGGGTATTGAGGAACTCAAACATGCCATTGCCGAAGTGTATGAAAAACCCCAAACCACTTCCAAAGTGATCTACTCCGACCCGATCGAAGAAGAGATAGACCGTATTGTGCAGTTTCTTAAAGAGAAAAAATACAAAAGTGATCTGCCCTACCGTCATCTTGCAGTCAAACTGCTACAGGAAGACGAGGAAGTCTACAAAAAAATGCATGACGAACCTATCTGGATAGAGCTACTGCCCATTCTCAGAGAAGCGCTCGAACACATCTATTTGCACATGGGCACAAAAGATATTGAACAGATATTTGCAGATGAACATTTTGCCTTCGCAAAAGGGGCAAAAATGGAAGTGATGTCCGTTAAAAGCATGCGTGCAAAGAACTTTACACAGAAGATCGACAATCTGCTCATTAACAAATGGCTGGGTGTGCCCATTTTCCTCTTTTTCATGTGGGCACTTTTCCGGATGACCTTCACACTCGGAGCCATACCGATGGACTGGATAGATGCCGGATTCACCTGGCTTGCCGATGAAACAAGAAGGCTCCTTGGTGACGGGGAACTCACCTCTCTCATTGCAGACGGAATGATTGGCGGGGTAGGTGCCGTTGTCATGTTCCTTCCCAATATTGTCATTCTCTTTTTGGGTATTGCGCTGCTTGAAACCACCGGTTATATGAGCCGTGTGGCGTTTTTGCTTGACGGTTTCTTTCACAAATTCGGACTGCACGGAAAGAGCTTCATTCCGCTGGTAACCGGCTTTGGCTGTTCTGTACCGGCCTACATGGCGGCACGTACGCTCAAAAACGAAAAAGACCGTCTCATTACCCTCTTTATTATCGGATTTATGAGCTGTGGGACAAGACTGCCCATCTATGTTCTTTTTGCCGGTGCCTTCTTTGGCAAAGAACATGCAGGGAACATTCTCTTTCTTATCTACATCTCCGGTGCGATACTCGGACTCTTGATGGCAAAAGCCCTGAAGATGTTTGTCTTCAAGGGAGAAGATGAACCGTTCGTCATGGAGATGCCTAAATACCGCATGCCTTCATTCAAACTCATCTGGCACACGGTATACGGACAGGCAAAAAGTTACCTTAACAAAGCGGGAACCTTCATTCTTGCCGCATCGGTACTGGTCTGGTTTGCAAGCAACTACCCCAAAAACGAACAGCTCGAAAGTCTCTACCAGACAAAGATAACCCAGGTGCAGAGTCCCAAAGCCAAAAGTATGCTGGAGAATGAACTGCAGGCAAAACTGCTTGAACAGAGCTATCTCGGCAGAGTCGGTAAAGCGACAGAACCCTTCTTCGCACCTTTGGGCTTTGACTGGAAAATGTCTGTAGCACTTGAGGCGGGACTGGCGGCAAAAGAGGTGGTTGTCTCTACCCTTGGGGTGCTCTACTCACTCGGTGATCAGGTCGATGAGGAGAGTAACAGCCTCCTGGCACAGATACGGGCACAGATACCTCTTGTCTCCGCCATCGCCTTTATTGTATTTGTCATGATCTACCTGCCCTGCTTTGCGGCATCTGCCGTCTTTGCCAGAGAATCGGGAAGCTGGAAATATCTCGTATACCTCTTTGTCATGACTACAACCACTGCCTGGGTACTCAGTTTCCTGGCGTACCATGTGACACTGCTGATCACCGGTTAACCAAAAAGGGATAAAGGAGAAACGATGAAACTAACAGAATTAACCAAAGGCGACCGTGCCCTCATCAATCATATTGAAGCGGACAAAGCACTAAGAGACAGATTGAACGCATTTGGCATCATACGTGGAGAAGAACTGCGTGTCAAAGGGTGTTCCCTTGCCAAACAGACGATGGAAATTGAGGTTGGAGGCACACTGATTGCCCTGCGCAGAGAAGAAGCAGAGAGAATAGACGTAGAGAAACTTTCATAGACTCAATGTAGCTGCAAACGGTATAGCGTTTCTGTACGATTGCAGTCATTGAACATACACTTACATAAGTAAAGGATAAACATGAAAAAAGAGATCTTTTTTAAAACCATTTTATTGATAATGAGTATCGGTACATACTCTGCAGAAGCTGCCTCTTCTATTGAGGAGCCTACAGGGGTCAGGTCTGTCAGAGCTATACTCGGTACCGACAATACTGCACTGCACACCAAAGGTGAATTGAGGGCAGGATACATCACATTCCATGATAACGGCAGCCAAACTACTAGTGCTTATGCACTCGGCGGACACATTCACTTTGACACCGACCGATGGAACGGGATGATGCTTTCTCTTGCAGCCTACACTGTACTTGATCTTGGTATCAACCAAAACCCGCTGCATACCAACCCTGATTTTTTCGGTAGTGAGGGTAAAAGCTTTATTACACTCTCTAAAGCATACATAGACGGCAAATGGGCCAATACGGAACTCAAACTTGGACGACAGAGCCTCGATACACCTTTTGCAGACAGTGACGACATTCGCATGATGCCAAACTTCTTTACTGCCTACACGCTGCAAAATACTGACATTACGCACATTACGCTTCAGGCAGGGTACATAGAGAAGATGGGAGGATGGGAAAACGGTGTCGACAGCGCCTCTTTTGTAGACATATCAGAGGTACTTGGCACTGCCGATACAGACGGACTCTACTACCTCTCAGCACTTTATGATATTGACAACTTTTCCATAAGCCTGTGGTATTACCATTATGACGATATTGCCGATACGCTTTACGGTGAAACCGGCTACAGCTACACACTGCCGCACAATATTACGCTGACCCTCGGGCTGCAATACAGCACTACCCAAGAGAGTGGCGCGGCTCTGCTTGGTCAAAAAGATGCCGGCACGTTCGGTGCCAGTTTTCAGGCAGAATTCTCCTCTTACGGAGTGACTCTTATGGGGGCATACAACAGAGAAAACGGTAAAACCGGCGCATCTGATCTCGCTTTGGGCGGCGGGCCCTACTTCACCTCTATGGAAGACCAGACACTCGATGCCATCGGTACCGAAGGAGAAGCCTGGATGCTTGGTGCAGGGTACGACCTCTCTATGCTCGGCATAGAGAACCTGAACTTTGGTATTGCCTACGGTTCGTTCACCGCCAAAGAAGCACATGTCTATGAAGCAAAAGAGACCGATATCGTCGCGGAATACACACCAAACGATGCCGTAACTTTTATCGCCGCCTTTGCATCCGTAAACTTCGTAAAAGAGACAGGAACGGACTACAGCCAGTTTAGGCTTATCGCTTCACACACTTTCTAATCTGCTCTGCATCTTTTATGGATGCTCCTACCGGAAGTTGTTGTGAATCATAAACTGATATGCTATAATTCCACCAAAAAAAGGAGGGATGATGCTGCGTTACTTCAAAAAACGTCTGAGGCACTTCCTCCTTTTCTTTTATGTTACTTCTGCGTATCTTGGCGCAACCCATATCCACCATGAGGCGCTTGCCTCCCATGATGACTGTAAAGTCTGTATCGTCGTAAAAAACCTCCATAGCGGTGATACCCCTGTACCGTTTTGTCTGCTTGAGACACAGACCTATGATGAAAAGATCATAGTTCCACTAATACTCTAGCATACCTCCAAAATCCTTAAAGGCTATGATGCCCTCGCTCCTCCAGTTTTCTCCTAATTAGACAAAAACTATTACTAACAATCACTACAAGATGTCTGTCCCTACAGACCAACTATTGTCAGGATAAAGGAGAAACACTATGACAAAAAAGATCATCGCCCTCTCCGTGGCGACTACCGTCAGCCTCTTTGCACAAAGTGAGCTTGAAGAGGTCAAAGCGCTGCTCGAGCAGCAGATTAAAGTGACTCAGGCACTGCAAAAACGTCTGAGCAAACTCGAGGCACAGCAAAAACACCTTGCCAAGGCAGAAAAAAAACATACTACTGAGATTAAAAAAGTTCAACAGAAACAGGAAACTGCCAAAAAGGCTGCACTCGATACCACACCCACCCAACAGCGTGGTGTAACATTCAGCCAAAAATCATTTCTGCCGGATATTTCGCTAATATTGGATACAAGTTATGTGAGCCGGAACAAAAAAGATGAAGAGCTAAAACATCTGGAGATTCCGGGAATTGCACACGGTATCATGGGGGAGCACTCGCATGGCCATGGACATTCACATGCCCCACTCAATGCACATGACGGATTCAATCTGAACTATGCTGAGGTTGCCATGCAAAGCAACGTTGATCCCTATTTGTCACTGACGGGAATTTTTCACTTGAGTGAAAACAATTTTGAAGTTGAAGAAGCATATGGCGAAACGACCGGACTTGGTTATGGCCTGAAAGCAAAAATCGGAAAATTCCGTTCAGATTTCGGACGTATCAATGTTCAGCATTCACATGTGCAGGACTTTTCCGATATGCCATTGGTATATACAGCCTTTTTGGGTGGACACGGTATTGACGATATCGGTGCGCAGCTGCAGTGGACACTTCCAACCGATACCTATTTTATGGCCGGAGTTGAAGCCCTGCAGGGGAAAAATCCGACGATGTACGGCGTAGATGCGATTGCACCCGAAGGCGATGAAGAGGATATTGTCGTCGACTCTCCCAATCAGCCAAACTTACTGGTGGGATACCTCAAAAGTTCATTTGACATCGGTGACACATCGGTTCTCTATGGTGTTTCAATAGCACATGGCGATAGCAGAATAAACCATTTGGAGCATGAAGAGCCGCATGCTTTTGTTGCCAAAAGTTATCTTTATGGAGCGGACTTGACCGTCAAACACTATTTTGACTCCTATTCATATCTATCATTCCAGGGAGAGTATCTCTATCGTGATATGGATGGAGACTTCTATACCTATAGTGATGACACTATGACATCCTTTGATGTCACTCCGACAGTCAAAAAACAGAGCGGTTACTACGCGCAACTTGTCTATGCATACAACCGTAACTACCGATTCGGTGTAAGATATGACAATATCAATAAAAATGACATCTACAAAAACAATCTGCCGGTAGATACGGAAAACAATTTCGACAGACTTACAGCGATGATTGATTATACGCCGACGGAATTTACGAGATTCAGACTACAGCACAATCACAACAGTGCTATGTTCAACGAAGAAGGTGAAAAACAAAACATCAACAGCCTGATACTACAAATGAATTTAGCTATAGGCGCACATGGCGCGCATGCATTTTAGGAGCATATTATGAAAAAAATAACGTTACTTTTGATACTGCTAACAACATTGATATTTGCCAGAGTTAATGTCGTCACATCATACCCTTACCTTGGAGAGATAGTCAAAGAGGTCGGAGGGAACCAAGTTCATGTAAAAGTACTGGCATCTCCCAAGGTTGACCCGCATTTTGTCACACCAAGACCTTCACTCATCCCTGCTATTGTCCGTGCGGACATACTCGTAGCAAATGGAGCCGGTCTGGAGATAGGCTGGCTTCCTCCACTGATAAGAAGTGCGAACAACCCCAAAGTACGCATAGGTTCAAAAGGTTTTATCGATGCCAGTCAAGCTATTCGTCTCATCGATGTACCCAAGGCCGTTTCACGTGCTTATGGAGACATTCACCCGGAGGGTAACCCCCACTTCAATACCGATCCGCACAACATATTACCTATTGCCAGACTTGTAGCCAAAAAACTGGAAGAAACAGACCCCACTCATAGAGCAGAGTATGAGAAGAACCTACAACATTTTACAAACCATTGGGAAAGATTTCTCAAAGAGTTTGATAAAAAAATGCAAAAGTGCAAAGACAAAAAAGTCGTACAGTATCACGAACTCTACAACTACCTGCTCAGACGCTATGGTATGAAGTCGCTCATCGATATCGAGCCGCTGCCGGGTATCGCACCCAGTTCCAAGCATACGCTCAAAGTGATCAACACGATCAAACAGCACCATATCGATACGATCCTGCAGGATCCCTATCATGAAAAAAGAACGGCGAAGTTCATCGCTGCAAAAACGGGTGCAAAAGTGGTCATACTGCCCCATGATGTCGGCAGCGTTAAGGGTGCTGACAGGCTTGAATCATTTTAAAATACGATCGCCAATCGCCTATGCAACTGATCACACTGCTCTACCCGGCTTTTTTGCTGGCGATCATGCTGGTATTCATCCATGCGCTTTTTGGTCTGGAGATCATCAGGCGCGGGGTGATCTTTACCGATCTTGCCATTGGGCAGTTCGCAGCGATCGGCGTGGCACTGAGTCTGCTCTTTTTTGAGGGGCGTTACACCTTTTCCCTGACACTGATTTTTGCTCTCATCGGTGCGACGCTTATCTCAATAGCGACGCATCGGGTCAAGCATATCGAGGCCTTTATCGGGATGCTCTATGCTCTGGGAGCGAGTGCTATCATCGTGCTGCTCTCCAACACGTCGCAGGGCACTGAGCTCTTCAACAAACTGCAGGCAACCGATATACTCTTTACCACTGCCTCTGATCTTATCGAGCCGTTTTTGCTTTATAGTGCTGTCGCTCTTATCTATTATGCACTGCGAAACAGACTTACAGGTATTGCCAGAGAGATGCTCTTTTTTGGGCTGCTGGCATTGACGGTGACCTCTTCGGTACAGCTTGCGGGTGTGCTGGTGGTCTTTGTCCTGCTGATCGTCCCGGCACTGCTCGCACTGAGCCAGCGTCGTTTCGGAGAGATTCCGTTTGCCTGGGTAACCGGCTCTGTACTGGTTATTGCCGCGATGGTACTCTCATACATTTATGATCTGCCTACGGGGTATTCGATTGTCTTTGTCTCATCATTGGCGGGAATCATGGGTGTCTTGCTTTTTGGAAAAAAGGAAAAAGAAGCGTAAGAGCCAGGCAGGAGCATTCCTGATTGGCTGTTTCAGTAGAGTCTGTCTATCATCTTTTGAAGCTTGGATTTGGCACTGTGCAAAAAGAGCGTGCTCTTCCCGGAAAGTTTGCCCTCCTCGGACATAGGGATCGACATGAACTCTTTGATCGTATCGACAAGCGCTCGGGTATGCTGCATCTCTTCACGGGATTTGTCATGATAGGCACTGTTTTCCTTGTGCCCCTCAATATGCATGATCCTCTTGAGCTTCGCATTCTGTTCGTGCAAAATGACTTCATAACTCTTCAGTGTCGCAATGGCATCCTGTATATGCGCATCGACTTTGTCCATCTCCTCTTTACAGCTGCCTTTCTTTTTGACATAGGCTTCTGCGTCAGAAAGCTGCTCTTTGGCAAACGCGAGGTTTGCACTGGCTTTGGTCGAAACTCGGATGATATAAACAAGCCACATAACCAGCAGCGATACGATCAGTACGAATGCACCGCCAAGGAAAAGGTCTGGTTTACCGCCAAAAACAGTTGCATACCAGCCAAATACCTGCTTTGCGGTATCGGCTGAAGGCACTTTGGTCACATCGAGTGTCATACCGACCTTTTCGGTCGCCAGGTAGACCAGTCCGACAAAGGTCAGAATACCCGCTACAAGCCCCATGAGAAAGCCGGTAAACTTGCCGCTGCTTACCTCTTTGACGATAAAGGGTGGAAGCTCCTCTTTCGCTTCAAAGACAACAACATCTTCCTTATTTCCCTCATCCTCTTCGTTTTCCACACCCAGTACCGTCAGAAGCTCTTCGCTCTCATCGAGTGCACCGCTTTTGAGTGCTTCTTTGGCTTCATGATACCCTTTCAGATCCTCTTCAAGCAGCAGTTTGCATGCTTCCATCTGCTTTTCTGCATCATTGATGATATGTTTGGTCTTCTCGACAAGCATATCGGCAGCTTCATTCTTTTTCATATTTGCAATCTGTGCAAGCGCATCACTGTCCTCAAGGGTATGCTCCTCCTGTGCCACTTCACTGTTTTCTTCAGAAGAGACGCTCTCCTCCTCCTGTGTATCAGAAGATGCCGACTCCTCTGCATCGTCGTTTTTGGCTACTGGCTCTTTGTGCTCTTCTTCTGCTAGAGCTTCTGCCTCTTCATGCACTTTTTGTCCATCCAATCCTGTCTCCTCCTATAATAAATTTAGCAGACCCC
>JAUUDF010000024.1 GCA_030826885.1 Sulfurovum sp.
AACAAAGAGGGGGTAGATGCACAGTTTGACCCACCACAGGAACAGCTTGCCTTTACACTTGGAGAGCATGAGTATGATGTGAATGGTATTTTTGCCAAACCGTTGGATGTCGTACTTGAAGCGCTTGAGAAAAACAGCTGTTATAGAGCAATGGTAGAGAATTTTCCAGATTTGAAAGAGGGTGTGTGACCCTCACGCTCATTTGACACGCTTAAATCTCTTGGTTATTCCAACTCCGCCAATCTCTCATCATATTTGTCATTGATCTCATCCAAAGCCTCGGTAGCTGTCTCCAACCTTTCAAAGATCTCTTCTATCTCTGCCTGTGTCGCTGCAACAGCTTTGGCGTGTTCTATCATGCCAGCATTGTCTCCGCTATTTGAAGCATCTGTAAGTGCATCGTTCTGTTCGGCTTCAAGCTCTTCGAGTTCTTCGAGCCGCTTTTCGCAATACTTTATCTCATCTCTGTAAGGCTTTGCCTCTTTTGCCTTCTCTTCAATGATAGCGGTACGTCTTTTCTTGCGCTCTTTTTTGTCGAGTTTTGGTTTTGTCTTTTTGGGCTTGGCCGGGCCTTCTTCCTCTTCCCAGCCAATCTTTTGTAAAAAGTCATCGTAGCTGCCGTCAAAATACTCCGCACCGCCTTTGTGGAAGATGATGAGCGTATCGGCCAGTTTTCGAAGCAGCATCTCCGAGTGGGTGACCATGATGGTCGAACCAGGGAAAGTCTCTATGGCATCACAAAGTGAATCGATGGACTGCATGTCCAGGTGGTTGGTAGGTTCATCCAGAAGCAGAAGGTTAGCAGGGGTGGCGATGATCTTTCCGAGCATTACGCGGCTTCGTTCCCCTCCTGAGAGTACTTCTATCTTTTTGTCTGCCAGTTCACCCGAGAACATCATCGTTCCGCAGATGGCACGTACTTCAGCAATGCCTGTTTTTTTGTCGACCGAGGCAATCTCGTCTATGATGGTGTTTTGGGTGTCGAGCCGTTCGATGTTGGTCTGACCGAAGTGTGCCATGGCAGTGGAAGGGTGGAAGGAGAGCGTTCCACGCTGCTGCGGCAGTTCCCCTGCAATATAGTTGAGCAGGGTGGATTTTCCTTTACCGTTCTTACCGATGATCGCAAGTGTTTTCCCGTTCTCAAGCGCAAAGGTCAGGTGCTTGAAAAGTGGCTGATCCTCTTGATATCCGAACCCGAGATCTTCTGCTCGGAAAAGGACTTTTGCCGGGGTCTCTTTGTAGTTGAAGTGAAAAGAGAGGGAGTTTTCACTCTCAAGTTCATCCATCTCTTCCATCTTTTCGAGTATCTTGACCTTGGACTGTGCCAGGGCGGCGGTGGAGGCTCTGGCTTTGTTTCTGGCAATGAACTCTTCGAGCTCTTTGCGTTTCTTCTCCTGGTTGAGCCTTGTCTTCTCGTAGGTCTCATCCTGAAGCGCCAGTGTCTCATAGTACTTGTGGGTGTTACCCTGGACCATGAAAAGCCCTTTGCGCTGTATACCTATGGTGTGGGTGGTCACGGCATCCATAAAGTCACGGTCGTGGGTAATGAGAATGACCTCTCCGTCAAAGTCACGAATGAACTGTTTGAGCCAGCGAAGAGAGAGCAGGTCGAGGTAGTTGGTAGGTTCATCGAGCAGCAGCATATTGGGTTCGGTTGCCAGCAGTTTTGCCAGATTGATGCGTATCTGGTAGCCTCCGGAAAAGCTCAAAGGGTCCTTTTTAAGATCTGCTGCGGTAAAACCCAGACCAAAAAGGATCTTCTCTATTTTGTAGAAGTTGTACTGCTCCTCTTCGGGAAGTATCTGCGCACACTCCTCTTCCACGGTAGGTTTGGTAAATTCAAGATGCTGCCGAAGCGTACCGATACGGTAGTTTTTGGGGATGCTGATCTCCCCTTCATCATAACTCTCCTCACCGAGAATGAGTTTGAAAAGGGTTGATTTCCCTGTACCGTTACGCCCTATAAGCCCTATCTTCTGATGGACTGTGACCTTGAGGTTGAGGTTTTTGAAAAGTGTCTGATCTCCAAAACTTTTGGAGAGGCTGGTGAGTTGTATCATCTGTCGTCCATATGCAATATTGGATGAAGTATAGCAAAAGTGCTATTGTTTTCCACAATTTCGCATTTTAAACTGACATTAGTTTGCGGGGTACATTGGGAAACATACCCTGCAATGGATTGTAAGAAGCTGTGATATCAATCCTGAGGGATACCGTACTCTTTTCCGTAATGCTCCACAACAAAGTCGATATCTTTGTCGCCGCGTCCGGAAAGATTGACGAGTATCGTTCCGACATTTGGTTCCTGTGCAAGTTTGAGCGCATAGGCAACAGCATGGGCGGACTCGATAGCAGGGATGATCCCTTCTTCTCTGGAGAGTTCAAAGAAAGCATCGATTGCTTCATGGTCATAAATGTAGTTATAATTGACCCGACCGATATCTTTAAGGTAGGCATGTTGCGGTCCGACAGATGGGTAGTCCAATCCGCTCGCTACGGAGTAGACCTCCTCTGGTTCACCGTTTTCGTCCTGAAGCATGTAAGATTTGAAGCCATGCATGACACCGGGTTTACCGAGTGTAATGGTTGCGGCATTCTCTCCGGCTTTTTCCAGACTTCTCCCTGCGGGTTCGACACCGTGCATAGCTACCTCTTTATCGTCAATGAAAGCAGTAAAAAGACCCATGGCATTGGAGCCTCCGCCGACACTGGCGACGAGATTGTCAGGAAGCTTCCCTGTCATTTGCCGGAACTGCTCTTTCGCTTCTACCCCTACGATGGACTGGAAGTCTCTTACCATACGGGGGAAAGGGTGGGGTCCTACCACCGAACCGATAGCATAGAATTGGGTAACCGGGTCTTTGAGGTAGTTCTCAAATGCCGTGTCTACTGCCTCTTTGAGGGTACGACGACCGTGAGTGGCGGGGATGACATTTGCACCGAGAATGTGCATTCTGACCACATTGGGGTGCTCTTTTGCCATATCGACCTCACCCATATAAATATCGCATTCCAAGCCTACCAACGCAGCTGCTGTAGCCAGTGCCACGCCATGCTGGCCTGCACCCGTTTCGGCAATAAGTTTCTTTTTTCCCATTTTTTTGGCAAGGAGTGCCTCTCCCAGGCAGTGGTTGATTTTATGTGCACCGGTATGGTTGAGATCTTCACGTTTGAGATAGATATCTGTACCATACTTCCTGGAAAGGTGCTTGGCATGGAATACCGGACTGGGTCGTCCAACATAGTGCTGGTAGAGATCTGCAAGCTCTTCAAGGAATTCATGGTCTTTTCTGATCTCTTCATAGGATGCTGTGATCTCATCCATAATGGTTTGCAGTTCAGGCGGGATGAATGCGCCGCCATACTCTCCAAAAAATCCTTTTTCATCCGGCAACGGACAGTCAAACATATTGGTTGCCATGGTCTTTCCTCCTGCAAGTTTGGTATGCAACTATTGTACTTGAAAAACGGTTCTGTGCAACTTATGCTAAAATGCATCTAAAAAAGGGATGTCATGGAGATTAAAAAAGGCATTTATCGACACTACAAAGGCAATGAGTATGAAGTACTGATGGTTGCCAAACACTCAGAGACGGAAGAGGCTCTGGTGATCTACAGGGCACTCTACGGCGATTATGGCGTGTGGGCAAGACCCTATGAGATGTTTGTCGAAAAAGTAGATGTGAATGGGGAGATGGTAGACAGATTTACGTTTTTATATGCGTAGGGTGCGTAATGCTCGAAGGAAATGCCCTTGGGGTGCACGCACCATTTGATAGAATTGGCATACAATTTTATTTGCGATGAAAGGCGACAGGGAAGGTGCGTGGTTACGTACCCTACACATATCTTTGTTTTATATCCCTTCCATTCTTTTTGCCTCAAAAAGAATCAGCCTTTCATCGGAAAATTTAAAATGCAGCTCGATCGGGCGGCAGCAGACTTCACAGTCTTCGATGTAGTCACTCTCCTCCTCGGAGGGGTCGAGGATCATGGAAATGCGTTCCCAGCAGTAGGGGCAGGTAAAGAAGTGCTCCATCATTTTTCCTTTGATTTGAAAAGATTTGTCAACCAGCCTGGCAGGCTGCATCCGCTGCAATTGCCGGTGCGTTCACAGTGCGTGATGCGGATATTTCTCCAAAGCATAAAAGCAAAACCGGCGGCCATGAGCAGTTGAAGGGCAGCCATGTTGTAGTGGCCTTCAATGAGATTCTGAACTCCCAGTGCAAGCATGAGAATGGTGATGATGAGACACAAGGGGTAATCCTTATTTTTATGTGAATCTATTATACTTTCTTTAAGTTATATCAAATATTCTCTTTTAATGAGTGTTTGTTCCTACTTTTTTAGAAAAAGTAGGCAAAAATCGTTACTTTTGCAATTGTGCGGACGGTGTCTCCGTCGCTTTGCTTTGCAAATGTGGGCGACTGCGCACCTGCACAACCTGATGCAAAAGTAACACGAAAAATGGAAAATAAAATACTGAACGCTTAGCGCTAAACGCTGAACGTTTCCCGGAGGGATTCATGTCAAAGATTATAGACTATTTTACACAAATTACCCAAATACCGCACTGCTCCAAAGAGGCGGACAGACTCATGGAGTTTTTGGTCGGTTTCGCCAAAGAGAGAGGGTATGAGGTCGAAGTGGATGCGGCAAAGAATATCCATATTTTCAAAGGCAGGCCAAAGCTCTGTCTGCAGGCGCACTACGATATGGTCTGTATGGGCAAAGCGCCACAGATAGAAACGGTAGTCGAAGAGGGATGGATGAAAGCCAAAGGTTCATCACTGGGAGCGGACAACGGTATGGCGATCGCGATGATGATGCAGCTTATGGATGAGGGCAGGGTGCTTGGATTTTTGCTCACTTCCGATGAGGAGATAGGACTGATCGGCGCAAATGCGCTGGCATTTGATCTGCCCTATGCCTATATGCTTAACCTCGACAGTGAAGATGAAGCGGAGGTCTACATCGGCTGTGCAGGCGGTGCGGACATTACGGCCCATCGCAGTTTTGACCTGATAGAAGGTGATGGCGTATGCTATGAGATAGCGGTCAAGGGGCTTCCCGGGGGACATTCAGGTGTTGATATCGATAAAAATATCCCCAATGCCATTGCGCTGCTTGCAGAGTATCTCGATGCCAACGAGGTTGAGCAGGTCGCAGCGATCTATGCCGGAGAACGGCGTAATGCCATCCCTGCCAATGCCGTGGCGGTAGTGCGTTCGGCAGAACCGCTTGAGAGTGACGGTGAGGTGACGGTACGGGTATTGAATGAATCGCCGCTGGTCTATGCCAAAAGTGCCCAGCTCATCGAGGCGTTGCATCGTTTCAAAACAGGTGTAAGGGAGTCTAATGAATCGCTTGGCATTCCGCATACGAGCATCAACCTTGCCATTGTCACTGCCGATGAGAAAGGGGATGTTACCATTGAAACAAGTGCCAGAGCGATGGATATGGATGCACTTGAAGACCTGATTGCCGATACACTTAATTTCTTTGAGGATTATGGCTTTGAGTGTCATACCGAAGACAAGTACCCTGCATGGAAACCTGAGGTGACTGATTTTACCGAACTTGTCAACGAACAGATGCAAAAAGTCTTTGGACACAGTAAACTAATGGCGATCCATGCGGGACTGGAGTGCGGGGTTATCGCACAGAAGTATACGAAAATGAAATTCGCCTCCATCGGTCCGACGATACGTTATCCGCACTCGACACGCGAAATGGTCAACCTGGCATCAGTTGAGAAGACCTTTGAGGTGTTAAATAAAGTGATTCAATCAATTTGAATGATGATGAAAATTAATAGAGCTTAAGATAAGAAGGAGTAGAATTTAAGGATACCCCTATATACAAGGAAACCTAATGAAAACGATCTTTCAGGATTTGGAATATTTAAAAAAGAGTGTCGAAGACAAAAAAGCACAAAAGGTACTCAAAGAGCTTGAGGAGAATATTCATCTTCTCAAAACCAAAAATGGGCTTACCCAGCTGATGAACAAGAAAAAACTCTCAAAGATTATCCGCAATGTGGAGTATGAGAACGAACTCAAAGAACTTCAGGTAGAACTCATCAAGCTGCAGAACTGGGTCTTTGAAAACAAAAAACGTGTCATGATCATTTTTGAAGGGCGTGATGCTGCCGGAAAGGGCGGTTCAATCAAACGTTTTACCCAATATCTCAACCCCAGAAAATTCAGAGTGGTCGCTTTGCAAAAACCTACAGAGGTAGAGACAGGCCAGTTCTATTTTCAGCGTTATTTCCAACATCTTCCTAACCCCGGAGAGATCACCTTTTTTGACAGAAGCTGGTACAACCGTGCCATTGTCGAACCGGTCTTTGACTTTTGTACCCCTGAACAGTATGAGAAGTTCATGAAAGAGGTACCCGAGATTGAGCATGCCCTCATTGATGACGGGATCATTCTCATCAAGTTCTGGTTCTCCATTACCAAAGAAAACCAGCAGAAACGCTTTAAAGAGCGCATGACCAATCCGCTTAAACACTGGAAACTCAGTCCGGTCGACCAAAAAGCCCAGGAGATGTGGGACAAGGTAACTTACTACAAAGAGGAGATGTTCTCCCGTACACATACAGGGTTTGCACCGTGGATCATTGTCGACAGTAACGATAAAAAAAGAGCCAGACTCGAATCGATTCGTTATGTACTTTCACAGATCCCGTACGAAGGCAAAAAGGATGCGAAGATCAACCTGCACCATGACCCGGAAGTAGTGGAACGCTATCACAGACGTACACACAGTGAGAGTTAGACCTTGAAACTCTTTTTCGTCTTACAGTGTGCCGCCATGAAGCAGTCGTCACATTCGGGTTTGAGCGCTTTGCAGCGGTAGCGCCCGAAGAGTACCATGGCCTGATGCAGCCGGTGCAGGTCGGTTTTGAACTTTTTTGTCAGCTGCTCTTCACATTTGATGGCAGTGGGTGCATCACAAAGCCCCAGACGGTGTGCGACACGGTAGACATGGGTATCGACTGCCATCAGGTTTGCACCGGTATACTCTATCATGACGACATTGGCGGTTTTCTGTCCGACACCTGCAAGTTTGACAAGCTCGTCACGCTCCAGGGGGATCTCTCCATTGTAATTCTCTACCACAGACTGTGCCATTTTTATGAGGTTTTTGGCTTTGTTGTTGAAAAAGGAACAGGTATTGATGAGGCTTTTGACCTCGTCCAGATCGGCACTGGCAAGGCTGACCGGGTTAGGGTAACGTTCAAAAAGCGCCGGGGTAATGAGGTTGACCCGTTTGTCGGTACACTGTGCCGAGAGCATGACGGCAACAAGCAGTTCATAAATGTTTTTATAGTGCAACTCCGTAACCGAATCGGGGTAGTGCTCGAGAAAGAGTGCCTTGATCTCTTCTATCTCTTTTTTGGTCGCTTTTTTTACTTTTTTAGCCATAGTGACTCAACTCCTTAAAAAAATCTTAGCATATCGTGTAATGGTTAATGAATTGTTTAACTAGTACCGCTATACTATTGCCATTCTAAAACCCAAACATCAAAAGGACTTTAAAACATGTTGAAATTAGCAAAAACATCACTTCTGGCTGTAGCGGTCATGGCTACCTCGGTTGTCGCATCAGACATTCTCGTTACTGTAAACGGTAAAAACATCACCAAGCAGGATGCCGAAGCATTTGTAAGTGCAACCGCTCCCAATGCCCACTTTGAACAGCTTGCTCCGCAGCAGCAGGAGATGGTCAAAAGAACACTCGTAGAGAAGGTTCTCTTTGCTGATCTCGCAAAAAAAGAGGGTATTGAAAAGACACCGGAATTCAAAAGGAACATGCAGAAGATCGCAGATGAGCTGGCGGTCAATATGTGGATGAAAAAGCAGATGGACAGCGCAGTCGTCAGTGACAGTGAAGCCAAAGCATTCTACGACAAGAACAAAGAGAAGTTCATGGTGCCTGAAACAGTACATGCAAGACACATTCTTGTAAAAACGGAAAAAGAGGCAAAAGATATCATCAATCAGCTCAAAGGGCTTAGCGGAGATAAACTCAAAGCGAAATTCATTGAGCTTGCCAAAGCCAAATCGACCGGTCCTTCAGGTCCGAAAGGTGGAGATCTCGGAAACTTCAGAAAAGGGCAGATGGTACCGGAGTTCTCCAAAGCGGTATGGTCACTGAAACCGGGCGAAATTACAACAAAGCCGGTTAAAACGCAGTTTGGTTACCATGTGATCTATCTTGAAGAGAAAAATGCAGCGAAGCCTGTTGCGTATGAAACAGTCAAAGAGAAGATTATTGCGACACTCAAACAGCAGCAGTTTGCGAAAAAGATGTCTGAAATTGCCAAAGAACTCAGAAGCAAGGCAAAAATCGTCGACATGAGCAAAGCGGTAGAGAAAACAGCAAAATAGAACGATTGACCATTAGACAGGGAAGAGAATGAAACGAACGATCATCGCGATGTCAGTTGCATGTGGGCTTGCCTCAAGCCCGGTCATGGCAGACCATCTCAAAGAGAGTCTCAGCGGTATGCTGAAGAAAAAAGAAGAAACCCCATCCTTGGTAAACCTCAATGGTATCGATCTGGATGGAAAGGCAAAGCCGCTTAAACCCAAAAGCCGTTCCTCCAAAGCTGTGGTCGCGACGGTCAATGGAGAGAAAATACGCAAAAAAGAGGCAGATACCTATCTTTCGAAGCGTACGAATGGAAAGATCAAAGACTTCGACCTGCTCCCCAAAAAACAGCGTTTGAGTCTGATTAAAGAACTTGCCCTGCCAAAAATCATTGCGAAAAAAGCCCAAAAAGCATTTTCCAGTGAAGAGAAAGATGCGCTGATAGCACGTGCATGGATGCAGAATGCCATGGCAAAAGCCAAAGTACCCGAAGCGCAGATCAAAGCTGCCTATGAACGTATCAAAGCACAGGCAAAGGCCAAAAGTGCACTCGCACAGCTTCCGCCTCTGGAAAAGATCAAAGAGCGTATTAAAATGCAAATAGCCGAACAGCAGCTCATCGGACAACTAATGCGTGGTGTGGAGGTGAAAGTAGACAGTACGTCGAAGGACATAGCCGGATATGCAGGAATGATTCCCATTTATGTAGAAGATGTGAACAAAGCCCTTGCACGTATGACAAAAGGCAAAATGACGTGGGCAACACTCTCTCCAAAAGACAGACTCGGAGTATTGAATATGATCGCACCAAGCAAGTTGATTACACTCAGTGCAAAGAATGCTTTGACCAAAGAACAAAAAGATGCGGTGCTGGCCAATGTATGGATGCAGAAAAAACTTTCTGAAATAGATGTATCCGAGAAAGAGCTAAAGGCACGTTATGCCAAACTTAAAACCATACTTAAAAAATCAAAAAGCAAAAAGAAACTTCCGGAGTTTTCCAAAATCGAACCCAGTCTAAAGATGGAAATTGCACGGGAAAAACTGGTGAAGTCTTTGACAAAAGATGCTAAAATAACGCTCAAGTAACTCAACAAGGAAAGTGTAATCATGTCTACAAAAGTATTGGACTCTATCAATGCAGGTGTCGTGACAGGCGATGACCTGCAAACTCTTTTTTCCATAGCTAAAGCAAATGAATTTGCCATTCCGGCAGTGAATGTAGTAGGAACCTCTTCTCTCAATGCAGTTATGGAGGCAGCCAAAAAGGTCAATTCCCCTGTGATCGTTCAGTTTAGTAATGGCGGGGCTGCGTTTTATGCGGGGAAAGGGCTTCCTTCGGATCAAGCGGCGGTGCTCGGTGCCATCAGTGGTGCGAAACATGTGCATACACTGGCTGAAGCCTACGGTATACCGGTCGTACTCCATACCGACCATGCTGCAAGAAAACTACTGCCGTGGATCGACGCACTGCTAGATGCTAGTGAAACACACTTCCAAACCTACGGCAAGCCGCTCTTCTCCTCCCACATGATCGATCTGAGTGAAGAGCCTCTCGAAGAGAATATCGCCACGTGTAAAGCCTACCTTGAACGTATGAGCAAAATGGGTATGACCCTTGAGATCGAACTGGGGATCACCGGCGGTGAAGAGGATGGAGTGGACAACACCGATGTGGACAACAGTCTGCTCTATACCCAGCCCGAAGAGGTGGCCTATGCCTATGAAGAGCTTTCAAAAGTTTCTGACAGATTTACCATTGCAGCATCGTTTGGGAATGTGCATGGGGTCTATAAACCGGGTAATGTCGTGTTGCGTCCGGAGATCCTTGACAACTCGCAAAAGTATATCGAGCAAAAGTACAACACATCCGAAAAGCCGGTCAACTTCGTCTTCCATGGCGGTTCGGGCAGTGACCTCAAAGATATTCGTGATGCAATCAGCTACGGTGTGATCAAAATGAACATCGACACCGATACCCAGTGGGCTTTCTGGGATGGTGTACGCGGTTATGTAGCGAAGTTCCATGACTATCTACAGGGGCAGATCGGCAACCCTGAAGGTGAAGATAAACCAAACAAAAGCTACTATGATCCGCGTAAATGGCTACGAGCCGGTGAAGAGTCGATGGTCAAGCGTCTTGAGCGGGCATTTGATGATCTTAATTGTGTCGGACGTAATTAGACGTTTTTTGGGATTTGGATCAAACACTCCGGTAGTCGTGAACGGCAGAGCCGCCCTCCGGGCCAAACACTCCTTTGTCGCATTTTATCCAAACCCCCACCACATCTATGCTGACACTTCCTTCTCCCATCCAATCCATTACATTTGAGAACCAACACTTCTATCTGAAGCGTGATGATCTGATACATCCTGATTTTTCAGGTAACAAGGCACGCAAATTTCATTATTTTCTACACTATGAATTTCCGAATATTCAAAAACTTGTCTCCTATGGCTCTTCACAGTCCAATGCCATGTATTCACTCTCAGTTCTTGCCAAGATGAGAGGATGGGAATTCGTGTATTTTGTAGATCATGTTTCAGATTATTTGAAGGAAAATCCTCATGGTAACTACAAAGCTGCGTTGGACAACGGGATGGTTATTTGTGAGCAACAAGCAAGAAAGAGGGAGCAGTTTGGAAATGACGTACTCTTCATAGAGGAGGGTGGACGACAGAGAGAGGCGGAGTATGGCATCAGACTTTTGGCAGAGGAGATCATAGCGTGGCAAAAAGATAATAGTATAGATGAGCTAAATGTTTTTCTTCCCTCTGGTACAGGCACAACCGCGTTATTTTTGCAAAAAAATCTTTCACTCTTCACTCTTGACTCTTCACTCTTCACGAAGGTTTATACCTGTCCCTGTGTTGGTGACAGCAACTATCTTCAAAAACAGTTCAAGCAGCTGGAACCTGATGCAAAACTGTATCCGAAGATTGTTGCCCTTCAGCAAAAACACCATTTTGGGAAACTTTATCGAGAAAATTACGAAATTTGGCTAAAATTACAGCAAGAAACGGGTGTAATCTTTGACCTCCTGTATGATCCACTGGGGTGGCGCACACTACTGGCACACGCTGAAGTGTTGCAAAAGCCGGTGATGTATATTCATCAGGGTGGTCTCCTGGGCAATGAAAGCATGCTAAAACGATATTTTCGGAAGTTTCCAAAAATATCGAGTGAATAGTTAATAGTGAATAGTGAAGAGTTTTGGTATGATTTCTTTCAGAAATCTTTTATCAATATGATAGGTATGTAATTACGTACCAATGAGGATAATATATGAAAATATTTTACAGCAATGATGACGCATTTGAAGCAAATTTCAATGAACTTCTTGAGCGTGGCAAGATGGATATAGAGGGTGTAACAGGCATTGTCTCCGGACTTCTCAAAGAGATACAGAATGAGGGCAACAAAGCGCTTAAAGCGCAAATTGCCAAGTTTGACCGATGGGAGCCCAAAGAGGATGCTGAACTGATGGTTTCGACCGAGGCGATGGCGAAGGCGTATGCAAACATAGACCCCAAACTGCGAGATGCCCTCCATCTTGCCTATGACCGCATTGAAGCCTATCACCAGAAGCTCATGCCCAAAACATGGATGGAGGAAGAGGCGAGCGGTACCATTCTCGGACAGAAGGTCACGGCCGTAGACAAAGCAGGGCTCTACATTCCCGGAGGCAAGGCGGCCTATCCGAGTTCGCTGCTGATGAATGTCATTCCTGCACAGGTTGCCGGTGTAGAGGAGATTGTGGTTTGTACACCTTCACCGGACAATGAACTCAACGAACTGCTGCTTGCTGCCTGTCACCTCTGTAAAGTCGACAAAGTCTTCAAAGTCGGAGGTGCTTCGGCGATCGGTGCGATGGCGTACGGTACCGAGACGATCCCCAAGGTCGATGTCATTACAGGGCCGGGCAATATTTTTGTCGCTACAGCAAAAAAGCTGGTCTATGGAGAAGTGAACATCGATATGATCGCAGGCCCCTCAGAGATCGGCATACTTGCAGATGAGAGTGCCAGAGAGGATTATCTGGCGATCGATCTGCTCTCTCAGGCTGAGCATGATGAGATGGCAAGCTCGATTCTCATCACTACCGACAGCGAACTGGCAAACAGGGTTTCCGGCAAGGTAGAGGCGTTTCTGGGTACGCTTTCGCGTGAAGCGATTGCCAGAAAGTCCATCGAGGAGCGCGGGGCGATCATCGTCACCGAAGATATGGATGAAGCGATCGCGCTCATGAATGAGATCGCACCCGAACACCTCGAAGTGGTGACCAAAGAGCCGATGGCACTGCTGGATAAGATCAAACATGCCGGAGCGATTTTCCTGGGTGAAAATACACCGGAGCCTATCGGTGACTATATCGCCGGCCCCAACCACACACTCCCTACCGGCGGGACAGCGAAATTTTACTCACCGTTGAGTGTAGAGAACTTCCTCAAAAAATCTTCCATCATTATGATGAGCAAACAGGGGATGCAGGAGATCGGAGAACAGTGCGCTATGATCGCTCATACCGAAGGGTTGACGGCACATGAGGAGAGTGTGAGGATCAGATTGAAATAAATAATGAAATATGTATTGGTTCTTTTTATATTCTTTTTGATTTTTTTAACAGGGTATTATGTCTTTTCTCCAATGAGAAAGGGTGAATGGAAAGTAAAAAGAACTATTCAGTCTCCAGATGGTCACATTTTTGCAAAAATCAAGTGTTTGAATGATAGCGGTGCAACAGTCGGGTTTTACTGCAAACCTTTGCTTGATAATAAAGAAATGATGATGGTGCGAAATAAAGATATTGATATTAAATGGGCTTCTAACAATGTCTTGGTGGTCTATGTCAATAAATATGAAAAAATATATGATTTTATCAGTGTATATTGGGATGATAAATTTAAAACTGAGTATTTTATCAATTTGCAATATATGTAACCTCATATTTTTTTCGTCTCCACATTGCAAATCGGGATTAGATATCTTTGTATTAGGGTTCGTACTCACGTACCTTTGATACCTTATTTCTTAACGTATGTATTTTTGACGGAAAGTATAAATATCAGTAGTTGATGATTTGAATTTTTAATTGAAGAAGTGTGGTGCGGACAAGAGGACTTGAACCTCCACGGGCTTGCGCCCACTAGAACCTGAATCTAGCGCGTCTACCAATTCCGCCATGTCCGCATAATCAAAGTGAGTATGCCTGGTAATAAAAAAGTGGCGCGGCGGACGAGACTCGAACTCGCGACCCCCTGCGTGACAGGCAGGTATTCTAACCAACTGAACTACCGCCGCACATTACAAATTTATGGTGGTGACCCGTCTAGGATTCGAACCTAGGGCCCACTCCTTAAAAGGGAGTTGCTCTACCGACTGAGCTAACGGGTCACATGGCTTATGCAGAATTTCTGAATAAGTGGACGGAATTATAGCCAAGAGTCACTTTATTGTCAAGAGATTTTTCCAAAAACGGAAAAAAAATTATATTTTCAGCATTTGGGCAAGTTTTTCAATGCCAAAGTGTACCGACTGTGTCTGTACGGCTTCACGGTCTCCCTGAAAAAGGCAATGGTGTATCTCTTTTAGTTCAGGTGTCTGTACACCTATATAGACAGTACCTACAGGTTTGGTCGGCGTACCTCCTGTCGGTCCTGCTATGCCGGAGACGGCAATCGCACAGTCGGCGTCGGCCATGTTGAGAATACCCTCAAGCATTTGTGAAACGCACGCTTCGCTTACCGCACCGAACTGTTCAAGTACATTCTGCTCAACACCGAGCCACTGGTGTTTGATCTCATTGGAGTAGGTCACCGCCGAACCATGCAGTACGGCTGAGGCTCCGGATACCGCGGTAAACTCAGCTGCAATACGCCCTCCGGTACAACTCTCCGCAAAGGTTACGGTCTGGTCTCTTTCAGCGAGTGTCTGTATGATCTTTTCGGTTACTTTTCTTATCTCTTTCATAAGACAATTGTAGCAAAAGTAGCTTCTAAACCTCTTTTGGATATAATCCCCCGATAATATAACACTTAAGGTATTATCGACGATGGACTACAAAGAAACCCTCCTCCTTCCAAAAACAGACTTTCCGATGCGTGGAAATCTTCCTGCAAACGAACCCAAAAAATATCAGTCATGGTTTGAGAGCAATGTCTATGAACAGATGAAAGCCAAGCGTGAGGGTGCCGAGCTTTTCACCCTCCATGACGGCCCTCCCTATGCCAACGGTGACATTCACATCGGGCATGCTCTCAACAAGATTCTTAAAGATATTATTCTCAAGTACAACTATTTTCAGGGAAAAGCGGTGCGTATGACGCCGGGCTGGGACTGTCACGGACTGCCTATTGAGCAGAAGGTCGAAGAGAAGCTGGGCAAAGCCAAAAAGGAAGCGATGCCTACCGAACAGTTTCGTGCACTGTGTCGTGAGCATGCAGCGAAATTCATCGACATACAAAGAGAGGGGTTCAAATCTTTGGGGGTCATTGCCGATTGGGACAATCCGTATGTGACGATGGATTTCAAGTTTGAAGCCAACATTTACCGTACCTTGTGTGAAGTGGCAAAACGCGGGCTGCTTGTGGAGCGCCACAAGCCGATCTTCTGGTCATGGGCGGCACAGACGGCGCTTGCCGATGCGGAAGTGGAGTATGAGGACAAAGAGGACTACTCCATCTATGTACATTTCGAGTTGAGCGATGCTGCAAAAGAAGCGCTTGATCTGCATGAAAAAGCCGGACTGGTCATCTGGACGACCACTCCGTGGACACTGCCGGCGAACAGCGGAATATCGATCAATTCTGACGAGATGTATGTATTGACATCAGACGGTCACATTGTTGCAGAGGCACGTTATGACGCCATGATCGAGGAAGGGGTTGTCAGCGGACATGCATCGCGCAAGATCGCGGCAACCGAACTTGAAGGGCTGCTGGCGATCAATCCGCTTAACGGCAGACCTTCCAAGGTGGTACTCGGAGAGCATGTCATGATGGACGGCGGTACCGGATGTGTCCATACTGCGCCCGGACACGGGGAAGATGACTACAAAGTAGGGCTGAAGTATGGTCTGGAAGTGATTATGCCGGTCAACGAAAAAGGGCTTTACGACGAGTCTGTCGTAGGACTGAATCTGCTGCCCGAGCCGGAGAAGTTTGTAGGTATGCATATTTTCAAAGCCAATGAGCCTATTTTGGAGCTTTTGGGTGATAACCTGCTCAAAGTCAGCAAGTTTACGCACTCCTACCCGCACTGCTGGCGAACGAAGAAGCCGTTGATCTACAGAGCGACCAACCAGTGGTTCATCTCCATCGATGACAAACCTGCCGGTTCGGATAAAACGCTCAGGGAATCTGCACTCAACGCCATTGAGGCTGTAAAGTTCTATCCCGCAACGGCGAAGAACAGGCTGCAGCCGATGATCGAGGGTAGACCCGACTGGTGTATCTCGCGTCAGAGAAGCTGGGGGGTGCCTATTGCCTTCTTCAGGGTCAAAAGTACCAAAAAAGTACTTCTCGATGAAGATGTCCTTGCTCACATTGCAGCACTCTTCGATGAACACGGTGCAGATGCATGGTACTCCATGAGCATTGCGGAACTTCTTCCAGAAAACAGCCCATACAACCCGGATGATCTTGAAAAGATAGAAGATATTCTCGATGTATGGTTCGACAGTGGTTCGACATGGAACTCGGTACTCAGTTCAGGCAACTACGATGCAGGCAACTACCCGGCATCGCTCTACCTTGAAGGAAGCGACCAGCACAGGGGGTGGTTCCAGTCATCTCTGCTGCTTAGTGCAGCGATCAATCAGATCTCACCCTATGAAACACTCATTACCCACGGCTTTACCGTCGACGAGAAGGGTGAAAAGATGTCCAAGTCCAAAGGGAATGTCGTTGCACCCGACAAGGTCATCAAACAGTACGGATCGGAGATTCTCAGATTGTGGGTAGCGCTTTCGGATTACCAGAGTGACCTGAAGATCAGTGACGGTATTTTGAAACAGACTGCCGAGCAGTACAGAAAGATACGCAATACCTTCCGTTTCCTGCTTGCAAACGTGAATGACCTTGACCGAATGACTGAGCTGAAACAGTTTGGCCAGCTGGACAGATGGATTCTGGCAAAAGCAGGTGAGGTTTTCGCATCGGTCAAGTCGAGTTTTGATGCCAACGATTTTCTCAAAGGCTTTGCGACACTCAATCACTTCATCACCAATGAGCTCAGCGGTATCTATATGGATATCACCAAAGACAGACTCTATTGTGATGCCGAAACGTCACAGACCAGACGTGCAACCCAGACAGTTATGGCGCATATTGCCAAAACGATGCTGGGACTGGTCGCACCGGTACTAACTTATACGGCAGATGAAATTCTCACCTATGCACCGGCAGTATTCAAGGGTAATATGGAGAGTATTTTCGACCTTGTGTATGAAACGGTACCGTCTGTGGATGCGCCGTTTGAGGATGCAGTGTTGCTGGAAGCGCGCGAGAAATTCTTCGAAGCGATCGACGCCTTGAAAAAAGAGAAAGTTATCAAGGCGACACTTGAACTTGAAATTGCGGGAGATCGCAGTCTCTTTGCACTTGGCGATGACAAAGACCTGGAAGACTGGTTTGTTGTCTCGGCGGTCAAAACGGAGAGTGCAGGCGAAAAACTCGCATCGTTCGAGGTTGAAGGCAATACCTTTACCGTACATAAGGCAACTGCGCACAAGTGTCCGAGATGCTGGCGCTATACGGCACCTTCCGAAGAGAGCCTGTGTGAGAGATGTCGTGAGGTTGTGGCATAAATGTTTGCATTGAGTCAGCCTGTACCCGTGTCGGTGATCATCGGTTCGATCGCGTTCATAGTAGGACTGGTCGGGATTGGGCTGGCAGTTGTGGCGTATTACAAAAAGAAGTTTGACATCAAGTAAGGATTGTATGTGATCACTCTAAAAGAAGCATTGACAAAGAGCAAAGAGGAACTGGCAGCACTGACGGATGAGCTGGAAGCCAAAGCCAAAGAGAGCGGATTGAACGCCTATGTGGGATTTGAGCGTTCAGGTGAAGGCGTGCCTATTCTTGTTAAGGACAATATTCAGGTAAAAGGGTGGAGTGTTACCTCCGCCTCGAAAATACTGCAGGGCTACATCGCTCCGTATGAAGCGATGGCGGTAAAAAATTTGAAAGCCAAAGGGATGATGGCATTCGGACGTGCCAATATGGACGAGTTTGCGATGGGCTCTACCACAGAGAGTTCATTTTACGGTCCGACCAAAAACCCTCACGATACCGGCAGAGTACCCGGAGGCAGTTCGGGCGGTTCGGCTGCGGCGGTAGCAGGGGGCATAGCCATTGCAGCACTCGGAAGCGATACGGGCGGCTCCATCCGTCAGCCTGCAGCCTATTGCGGTGTGGTAGGCATGAAACCGACCTATGGGCGTGTAAGCCGTTACGGACTGGCAGCCTACGCTTCAAGCCTCGACCAGATCGGTCCTATTGCACAGAATGTTGAAGATGCAGCCATTTTGTATGATGCAATCAAGGGGCACGACCCCAAAGACTCCACCAGTGCCGACTTTGAGATAGAAGATATCGCCAACAATCTCAACCCGGACGTCAAGCTCAAGATTGCCGTGATAGACTCCTATGTGGAGGCTGCCGATGCAGACATCCAGAAAGCGTTTGCCCAGACGGTTGCCAAACTTGAAGCGGCAGGGCATACGATTGTCCATAAAGAGATGAACAATACCAAGTATGATATTGCTACCTACTATATTGTCGCTACAGCGGAAGCCGCTACTAACCTTGCACGTTATGACGGGGTACGCTACGGCAGACGTGCCGAGTCCAAAACGACTGAAGAGCTTTTCTTCAACACCAGAAGTGAGGGGTTTGGTGAAGAGGTAAAACGGCGTATCCTGCTGGGGAACTTTGTTCTCTCAAGCGGCTATTACGATGCCTATTATGTCAAGGCACAGAAGGTCAGACATCTCATCCGTGATGCATATAACAAGATTTTCGAAGAGGCTGATCTCATTCTCTCTCCCGTAGCACCGAGTGTCGCACCAAAGCTTGGAAGTATCCACGATCCGCTGGAGATGTACAAATCGGATATGTACACAATCGGTATCAACCTTGCCGGGCTTCCGGGGATCAGCCTGCCGGTAGCCAGGAATGACGAGGGAATGCCAGTAGGGCTTCAGCTCATCGCCAAAGCATTTGATGAAAAAACACTCTTTAACGGTGCTGCGAGCATGGAAAAAGCAGTCAACTACACAAAATAAATATAAAGGAACACCCCATGAGAATCAAAAAAAGAGCACTGACATTTGAAGATGTACTGCTGGTACCGCAGCACTCGACCGTACTGCCCAAAGAGGTAAGTGTCGAGACGAAACTGACACGCAATGTTTCTCTGAATATTCCCATTGTCTCTGCGGCAATGGATACGGTTACGGAGTTCAAGGCGGCAATTGCCATGGCAAGACTGGGCGGTATCGGAGTAATCCACAAAAACATGGATGTTGAAACACAGGTCTTACAGGTGAAAAAGGTCAAAAAGAGTGAGAGCGGGATTATTATTGACCCTATCTTCATCGGGCCTGATGCGAGTGTGGCGGAAGCCGATGCACTGATGGGGGAGTACCGCATCTCCGGTGTGCCGGTCGTTGATGAAAACCGTACCCTTATTGGTATTATTACCAACCGTGATATGCGTTTTATTACCGATATGAGCCTGCCGGTCAGAGATGTCATGACACCTGCACCGCTGGTAACAGCCAAAAAAGGTACGACGCTTGAAGAGGCGGCAGAGGTGCTCCAGAAACACAAAATAGAAAAACTGCCGATTGTCGATGACGAAGGGAAACTAACGGGGTTGATTACCATTAAAGACATCGAAAAGAAAGAACAGTACCCTAACGCGAACAAAGATGAATTCGGTCGTCTGAGAGTCGCCGCAGCCATTGGTGTAGGGCAGCTCGACCGTGCCAAAGCACTGGTAGAAGCAGGGGTGGATGTACTGGTACTTGATTCGGCACATGGCCATTCACAGGGAATTATTGATACGGTCAAGCTAATCAAAAAAGAGCTCGATGTAGATGTCATTGCCGGTAACATAGCCACAGGTGCGGCAGCGCAGGATCTCATTGATGCGGGTGCGGACGGGGTCAAGGTGGGTATTGGGCCTGGTTCCATCTGTACCACACGTATTGTTGCCGGTGTCGGTGTACCACAGATTTCCGCCATCGACGAGGTGGCGCAGGTTGCCAATAAACTGGGCGTACCGGTCATTGCCGACGGTGGTATCAAATACTCCGGTGATGTCGCCAAAGCGTTGGCGGTGGGTGCAAGCTGTGTGATGCTCGGTTCCGCACTTGCAGGTACCTACGAGGCTCCCGGTGAGATGATCATCTATAACGGCCGTCAGTTCAAAGAGTATCGCGGTATGGGAAGTATCGGGGCTATGACAAAGGGAAGTACGGACAGATACTTCCAGGAAGGTACCGCTGCGGACAAACTTGTCCCTGAAGGGATCGAAGGGCGTGTACCTTACCGCGGAAAAATCGCCGATGTGATCCATCAGATGATTGGCGGACTGCGAAGCTCCATGGGCTACTGCGGATCTGAAAGCATCCCGATGTTCTGGGAGAAAGCAGAGTTTGTGGAGATCACGTCGGCTGGTCTTAAAGAGAGTCATGTGCATGATGTGACGATTACTAAGGAATCTCCGAACTATCACGGATAAATCAGTGAGACAGGCGGCACAGAGTGCCGTTTGTAAACATCTACTTTTTCTTCCCTATTCTTTTCCAACTTCCTTTTGCTTTAATCTCGAATAAGATACAATAATTGACCAACACTTTTACAACCCAAAAGGAGAGAATGATGGCATTTTTTGGCAGTAGCAGCAAAAATGACAAACCGGCACCGAGTACACCGACACCAAGCGCACCCAAGGCACCCAAAACAGGTGCGGCAACCATTACGGGATGTATGGAGATTCTGGGGAATGTCAAAGGGTGTGGAAGCATTCATGTCGATGGAAAGATTCATGGTGATCTGAGTGTCGATGACAGTGTCGTTATTGGCAAAGACGGGGTGATCAATGGAGATGTTAAGGCGAAAAAGGTCGTTGTCAGCGGCAAGGTCAACGGGAACATCAAGTGTGATACGCTTGAAGTGACACAGACCGGTCATCTGACCGACACGATCGATGCGCTTAAAATTGTCTCAGACGGAAAGATAGAAGCGAGCATTACCAACTGCGAATCGATCCAGATCACTAAAAACGGTAATGTTCAGACACCGAAGATGATGGGAAAACACATCATTGTAAACGGTAATATTGAAGGAAATGTCATTGCCACCGAACTGCTTGAAATCAACAAGGACGGACGCGTCAAGGGTGAAATGCAGGTGAAGAAGATCAAGGTCAGTGAAGGCGGACTGATGCTTGGAACCATGCTGACCTATGAGCCTGCCAACCCGGTACGCAAGGTAGAGAAGAAAGAGAGTGCTCCTGAGGTTGCCAAGAATGAACAGGCGACTTCGCTTCAAGAGATTGTCAAAACCAAGGAAAAATAATGCACGAACAGACCATAGCCATTCATGCGGGATATGACAAAGATGCACAGGGGACGATGGCGGTACCCATCTATCAGAGTACAGCGTACGAGTTTCGCGATACGGAGCATGCGGCCAATCTCTTTGCGCTCAAGGAGCTTGGCAATATCTATACACGTCTGATGAATCCGACGACCGATGTCTTTGAAAAACGTTTTGCGGCACTGGAGGGCGGTGTGGCTGCCATAGGGACGGCTTCGGGGATGGCGGCGATCTTTTATGCCATCGCCAACGTGGCTGAAGCAGGGGATAACATCATCGTAGCCAAGCAGGTCTATGGCGGTACGACGACACTGACGGGGCATACGATCAAGCGTTTTGGGATCGAGACACGTTACTTTGATGTCAACAATCCTGCCGAAATCGAATCGATGATCGATGAAAAAACAAAGATCATTATCTTTGAGAGTATCACCAACCCGAGTATCGATGTGGCAGATATTGATACGATCACTGCCATCGCGCAGAAGCATGGCATCCTGACCTGTGTGGACAACACCGTAGCCACACCGGTACTCTGCAAGCCTCTGGAGCATGGTGTGGATTTGACTGTGCACTCGACGAGCAAATACACGACTGGGCAGGGGCTGGCACTGGGCGGCATCATCGTAGAGCGGGAAAATCTCGTAGAGAAGATCAAGGGCAATGCCCGATACAACCACTTCAATGAGCCCGATCCAAGCTATCATGGGCTGGTGTATAGTGATCTTCCTCTACCACTTTTTACACTCAGGGTCAGGCTGGCACTGCTGCGTGATCTGGGTGGTGCGCCCAGTCCCTTTAACTCCTGGCTGCATATACAGGGGCTTGAGACACTGCTGCTACGCATGAAGCAGCATTCGCAGAGTGCACTCGCGATCGCCGAGTTCCTCGAAGCACACCCCAAGGTCAAAAAGGTCAACTACCCCGGCCTGAAATCCTCTTCACACTACCCGCTGGTGCAGAAATACTTCAAAGAGGGCATGGCAAGCGGGCTGCTCTCTTTTGAGGTAGAGAGCAAAGAGATGGCACAAAAAATTGCCGATGCGACCGAGATCTTCTCTGTGGTTGTCAATATTGGAGATTCCAAATCGATCATCACCCATCCTGCCAGTACCACACATCAGCAGCTCTCGGCACAGGAACTGATCGATGCCGGTGTACCCGGTGGTCTGATCCGACTGAGTGTAGGGCTTGAGGATACGCAGGATTTGATAAAGGATTTGGAACAGGCATTGGGATAAAAGCCCAAATGCGATAAAATGACATCATTTAAATCCAAGCAGCAAAGCAGTTTATGAAAATCGAAACAAAAACAGCGCATTTCAGCTCGCCGCTCTATCTGGAGAGTGGGCGCATCATTGAACCCTATGAGATCGCCTATGAAACCTATGGTGAGCTCAATGAGGAGAAGTCCAATGTCATACTTGTCTGTCATGCGCTGAGCGGTTCGCACCATGCCGCAGGTACCTACGAGGGTGACAGAAAGCCCGGATGGTGGGACGGACTCATTGGTGACGGTAAAGCGATAGATACGACGAAATATTTTGTCATCTGTACCAATGTCATCGGTTCATGTTTCGGCTCTACCGGACCGATGAGTGAAAGCTACCCCTCTTTGGAACCCTACAGATTGAAGTTCCCTGTAGTGACCATCAAAGATATGATCCGCGCACAGATGCATCTGCTTTCCGATCTTGGTATTTACCATGTCAAAGCGATTGTCGGCGGTTCCATGGGCGGGATGCAGGCACTCCAGTTTGCGGTGGACTACCCCAATTTTGCCGATGAGATCATTTCGCTTGCAGCAACCTATGCGACACGTCCGTGGACGATCGCGTTCAACAAAGTAGCTGTTGAGGCGATCCGCCGTGATCCGCGCTTTAAGAACGGTAATTATGACAGAGACGACTTTAAAGAAGAGGGACTTGACGGGTTGGCAATCGGCAGAATCGCCGGCCACATCTCCTACCTTTCTCCGGAATCTATGGATGAAAAGTTTGGACGCAACTATGTCAGCAATGATGGACTCTTTGAGCTTTTTGGGCGCTATGAGGTCGAGCGTTATATGGAGTACAATACCAACAACTTTGCGCGTATTTTCGATCCGTTGAGTTATCTGTACATTGTAAAGGCCATCAATACATTCAACCTCTCCAGAGGGTACGACTCCCTGCACGATGCCATCAGCCGTATCAAGGCAAATGTGCATCTTATCTCTTTTGCTTCGGATTATCTCTTTTTCCCTTCGGAGATTGAGCATATCGCAAAGATGCTTGAACGCAACGGGCAGCCCTATACCTACCTGGAAGTTGACAGCAACTACGGGCATGATGCCTTCCTGGTAGAATTGGATAAGTTTGACGAACATATCAGAAAGATTTTGAGATGAAAACAGAGACATTTGAAGAGAAACTAGCATATTCCAAAAAGCTGCTTGAAAAGCTGATGGATCCGGAGATTACCCTTGAAGAGTCGGTCAAACTCTATGAAGAAGGGCTGAAGACCATTAAAGAGGCTCAGAAGCTTATTGAAGAGGCGAAGACGAAGATCACGGTGATAGACCGGGAAAATCAGATAGCGGATGACGTGTAATGGCAAAGCAGCTTGTTGTCGCCGCGCTGCAACTGCCGACACTGGGTATGAACGCGACCCGTCTGGAGTTTTACCTTAAAAAAGCAAAAGAGCGCGGGGCTGAAGTCATGCTCCTGGGTGAGTATGTGCTGAACCACTTTTTTAAAGAACTTGCGACCATGTCCAAAAGCATGGTCAGGGCACAGACCAAAAAACACCTTGAACTGCTCAAGTCACTCTCTGTAAGATATGACATTGTTTTTGTCGCTCCCATCATAGTGTCCAAAAAAGACGGTTACTATAAAACGATCGTCAAAATCACTTCCAAAAATACCCGATACTATGAACAGCAGATCCTTTTACCCTATGAGCATTGGAATGAAAAGGCTTTTTTTGCCAACAAAATTAAACCCCTGAAAGATCCGATGGTATTCAAGCTAAACGGTTTCAAGATTATGGTAATGGCAGGTTTTGAAATGCATTTCGATCCATTTTGGCAGAAAGTGATGGCAAAGAAGATAGACCTGGTACTGCTGCCGACCGCTTCGACATTCGGGTCGCACAACCGCTGGCGCGAGATTATCAAAACCAAAGCCTTTCTGCACAGTTGTTTCATTTTACGTGCGAACCGCCTGGGAGAGTATGCCGATGAAGATATTAAATGGAAATTCTACGGCGATACGATGCTTGTCTCTCCATCGGGAGAAGTGGAGATGATGCTCGAGGACAAGGAGTCGATGCTGGTTGAGGTAATAGAAAAAAAAGAGGTCACGGAACACCGTAGAGTGTGGGGGTTTGAAAAAGCACTGAAGGAGCATGGATATGACGCTTGAAGCATATTTTAACAGACAGATACAGCTATGGGGAGAGGCAACACAGAGAAGCCTTGCAAAAAAGAAAATTGCCATTATTGGCTCAGGCGGTCTTGGGTGTACCCTTGCAATGGCTTTGGGAACGTCGGGTATAGGTGAGATTCACATGGTCGATTTCGATACGGTCTCTTCGCACAATATACACAGACAGATAGCCTTTACACTGGCCGATGAAGGAAAAAACAAAGCCAAAACAGTGGTAGAGCTTCTCGAGCGCAAGAACCCTTTTCTGAAAGCGGTGGCGTTCGATATGCCTTTTGAGGACTTCAAAGCGCTGGGCAATCGTTATGACCTTATTCTTGATGCAACGGACAACCTTCCTGTTCGCGGTGAAATAGACCGACATGCCAAAGCGACCGACACACCGTGGGTCTATGCCAGTGTGGAGGAGTTCAACGGCCAGGTATGCTTTTTTGATAAGGCAGACTTCGAAGTTTTCAATATTTCCGACCATAAGCCCGGCGGTATTGCCGCACCAATTGTGATGCATATCGGCTCGCTTCAGGCAAATCTGGCATTGCGATACCTTGCCGGACTTTCTGTAGCAAAAGACAAACTCTACTATCTCTATTTCAATGATGAGGGAGAGTTGGTTACACAAAAATTCGGGATGCCGGTTAAGTCATGAGAAAACAGCTTGCGATATTTTTAAATAAAAGATAACGTATAGATTTCTTATCTCATATAAGGTATAATTTTCGGCCAAGGAGCATATGATGAAGAGAAACTATCTGATTGTTGCCATTACAATGATTGTCTGGCTTTTAATCGCGGGATGTACGCAGGAGACACAGAACAGCCTGAGCCGTTCACTACAGAACTGGACAGGAACCAACGGCGTGCTCGATGTCTATGCCGGTGACAAGCTGGTACACCGGTTTATTAAAATAGACAAACTCTCTACGGCGAAGGGAACGACGGATGGTGATCCGAGACCCTACCGATACGGATACGGAATTGATGATCTCAATTTCAATATGAAGAAAGATCCCGGTGAGCAGAAGGTCTATTTCGAATTTTCGGATTACTCCACCTCCTATATTTTCTATGAACGAAACAACAAATTAAGAAAGGATTGATATGAGATTTGTAAGTACAAAAGAAGCACCGGAAGCGATAGGACCCTATTCTCAGGCTGTTATCGCAAACGGACTGGTCTATACTTCAGGGCAGATTGCACTGATGCCTGACGGCACTATGGAGACACGCGGTATTGAGTATCAGACAAAACAGGTGATGAAGAACCTTTATTATGTGCTCAAAGAGGCAAAAACAGGGTTTGAGCATGTAATCAAAACGACCATCTATCTGGCAGATATGAATGATTTTGAAAAGGTCAACGAGATCTACGCACACTATTTCGGTGACCACAAGCCTGCAAGAAGTACTGTTGCGGTCAAAACACTGCCAAAGAACGCACTCATTGAGATAGAGTGTATTGCATTTGCAGACCAGATAGTCGATTTCGGCTAAAGCGTATCAGTTTAAAAATATATTAAACATTGTTTCGATATAATCACGAACTTTTTTAAAATACACAGATAGTAAAGGGTTTGCAATGTACGCAATCATTAAAGCAAGTGGCCAGCAATTCAAAGTGCAAGAGGGTGATATCATCTGTTTTGACAACATGGGTCTGGAGCCAAAAGCAGCAGTTGAATTCAAAGAAGTTCTTGCTGTAGACAACGGAGAACTGACAGTCGGTACGCCATTCGTAGAGGGTGCTGTTGTCAAAGGTGAGGTGATCAACGAAGGTAGAGACAAAAAAGTGATCATCTACAAAAAAAGAAGAAGAAAAGATTCAAAGCTCAAAAGAGGTTTCAGAAGAGACTATACCAGAGTTAGAATCACTAAAATCGCATAAGGAGATAGAATGGCACACAAGAAAGGTCAAGGGTCTACCCAGAATAACCGTGATTCCATCGGACGTCGTCTCGGCGTTAAAAAGTTTGGTGGTGAGAAAGTCATCCCAGGCAATATCATCATCAGACAAAGAGGAACAAAAGTAAAACCGGGTAACGGTGTAGGTATGGGGAAAGACCATACTATTTTTGCACTCGTTGAAGGTACAGTAAAATTCGAGAATCACAGCAGAACACAAAAACGCGTTTCTGTTATTCCTGCATAACACGTACATTACTTTCGGATGTACCTTCCGGTGCATCCCTCTTTCTATTTTATTTTTCCAATCTTTATTCATTTATTGTTTGATTACTGTTTGATTGACTTGTTTCTATCGGGAATAAATCATTGAAGATTTGGGTATAATTCCATCAATTATTATCTATCACTCTTTTTCACAGAAACAGAGAGGAGTTAAAGGCATACTATGTTTGTAGACAGTGTAGAACTGACAATCAGTTCAGGCAAAGGCGGAGCGGGAGCAATTTCGTTCTGGACGGAAAAATTCGTTATCAAGGGCGGGCCCGATGGCGGTGACGGCGGACGCGGTGGGTCGGTCTTTTTTAAAGTGGACAACAATACCGATACCCTTTCGGGCTTAAGAGGTCGAAACCATATTAAAGCAGAGAACGGCCGGCCGGGAGAAGGGCGAAAGAAGTATGGGCGTAAAGGGAAAGATACGACGATAGTAGTTCCTCCTGGAACAACGGTAATAGATGTCGAAACAGGGGAAGAACTGCTTGACCTTGTAGAAGAGGGACAGGTCGTCAAGTTTCTTGAGGGCGGAAAAGGCGGTCTGGGAAACATGCATTTCAAGAGTGCCACCAACCAGAGGCCAACCTATGCCCAACCCGGACTCCCCGGTATTACAAAAAGAGTGCGTTTGGAGATGAAGCTCATTGCCGATGTAGGGCTGGTAGGGTACCCCAATGTCGGGAAATCGACCCTTATCTCTACACTCTCCAATGCCAGACCACAGGTGGCAAACTATGAGTTTACCACGCTTACGCCGAAACTGGGTGTCGTGCATGTGGGAGAGTATGACTCCTTTATGATGGCAGATATTCCCGGCATTATCGAAGGGGCGAGTGACGGAAGAGGACTTGGACTGGAGTTTCTCAAGCATATCGAACGTACCAAAACACTTTTGCTTTTGATCGATGCCTCCAACTACAGAGAGATGCAGTACCAGTATGAGACACTTTTGGTGGAGCTGCAGCGCTATTCCGAGACGCTCTCGAAACGAAGACACGCCGTTGCCATTACCAAGATTGATGCGCTTTCCCAAGATGAAGTGAACACTTTGACAGAAAAATTCCTTGCCGACATCGGCCTGAAACCCAATGATACACTCAAACAGTACAAGGCGGATATGAATTATGTCAGTTATGGGTTCAAGAGTGATTTCGGTACGACGCTGCCGCAAAAAGAGCCGCTTTTTGTACTGCCCATCTCGTCGGTAGCCCATCTGAACACGGAGGCACTGCGTTTTGCACTTGGTGATCTGGTCAAACGTGTCGAAACACAAGAGAAAGCAGACAGCGAGGAGGCATGATGCGTTTGGTTATTAAAGTCGGTTCCCATGTCCTTACAGAGAACGGCACGGTAGCAAAAGAGCGAATGTTGGCACTGGTTGCACTGGTGGCAGAGTTGAAAGAGGCGGGACATGAAGTGATTCTTGTAAGTTCCGGTGCGGTCGCGGCAGGCTATTCCCAGCTTAAACTCGATAAACGTTCCGTAGCCAACAGGCAGGCACTTGCTGCCATAGGGCAGCCGCTACTGTTGAAGATGTATCAGGAAAAATTTGCACGCTTTGGCATACTTTGCTCCCAGATACTGCTGAGTGCCGATGTATTTGACTCACGCAGAGCCACTGCCCATGCGAAAGAAGCGGTAGATACACTGCTTGAAAACAGTGTGGTACCGATTATCAACGAGAACGATACCGTCAGTATCGAAGAGCTTGTATTTGGCGACAACGATCGTCTCTCTGCCCATGTGACACACTATTTTGATGCATCGCTACTGGTGATACTCTCTGACATAGACGCCCTGTACGACAAGGACCCCAACTGTTATGAAGATGCGACAGTACGCAAGGTGGTTACCCAGATAAGCGAGGAAGAGCTCTGTGCCGAACACACGCCAAACAACGAGTTTGCCACGGGCGGCATCGTTACCAAGCTTCAGTCTGCAGATTTTCTGATGTGTCACGGCAGAGAGATGTTTCTTGCCAGCGGATTTGACCTGGGTGATGTGCGCTCGTTCCTCCTTGCTGGGGAACACAGAGGAGGAACACTCTTTACCGCGAAAGGCAGGGAAACGGAGTGAAAAAGATTGTCTATATGGGAACGCCCCACTATGCCGAAGCGATACTCTCAACACTGATCGATGCAGAAGATATGGATGTGACACTTGTCTTGACACAGCCTGACCGTCCGGTAGGACGCAAGAAGGTCATGACACCGCCACCGGTGAAGATACGTGCACAGGAGTATGGTATTGCAGTACTGCAACCGCAGAGGTTGAGTGAGCCGGGCATTGAAGAGGCAATCAGAGCCGAGGCACCTGATTTTATTGTGGTTGCCGCTTTTGGCCAACTGCTGCCCAAAACGATTCTTGATATCGCACTGTGTATCAATCTGCATGCCTCATTGCTGCCACAGTATCGTGGTGCATCGCCGGTACAGCAGTCTCTACTCAACGGTGACAAGGTAACCGGAGTAACCTCCATGCTGATGGAAGAGGGACTCGATACCGGACCGATACTCGAAACAAAATCTTTTGAGATACCGAATGATATGCGTCTGTATGCCTTGATGGCACAGCTGACCAAAGATGCCTGCGAGGTGACTCTTTCTACCCTTCGCAATTTTGCGAACATTACACCGAAGCCCCAGGATGAGAGCAAAGCCTCTTTATGCAAAAAAATCAAAAAAAGTGACGGTGAGGTCGATTTTTCCGATGCTAAAGAGGTGTATAACAAATACCGTGCATTTGAGGGATGGCCGGGAATATTCTCTGCCAACGGAACGAAGTTCGACAACATTTCACTTGTCGATACCGATACGCAGCATACGCCGTTTGAGATACTGGCATTTGAAGGTGATGATGTCATAGTCGGCTGTGGTAGGGGAAGCCTGAAGATAGGTACGCTTCAGCCTGTTTCCAAGAAACCGATGAGTGCCAAAGCCTACTGTGTCGGACGGGGACTGAAAGTCGGAGAGTGCCTACTATGATTGATAAGGCATGCAGCCTTGAGCGTGCCGGTATATTTGAGATTGCCGTTTTCGACCGTCTGCCCTCTACACAGCACTATCTTCTCGATGCGCTTGCAAAAGAAAAGCTCAAAGCTCCGGTGGCGGTACTTGCCAATATGCAGTATGCCGGCATAGGCAGCAGAGAGAACAGCTGGGAGGGAGAAGAAGGGAATTTTTTCGCTTCCCTCGCGGTTGAACATGCACGGTTGCCTGAGGACCTTCCTCTTCCGTCCGCATCGATCTATTTCTCTTTTCTGATGAAGAAAGCATTGTTGGATTTCAGTGACAAAGTATGGTTAAAATGGCCCAATGATCTCTATGTAGAAAAAGAGAAGGTCGGTGGAACGATCACGAAAATTTCGGGCGACACCATGGTATGCGGTATGGGAATAAATCTTCGGCATACACGTGGTGGTTACCGGGGGATCGGATTGGAAATCACTGCACTTTCCCTTCTGAAACACTATCTTGATCTACTTGGAGAATTTCCGACATGGAAGCAGGTTTTTAGTGAGTATCGGGTAGAATTTGAACTTAGCAGAGGGTTTTCGGTGCATGTTGAAAATGAGAAAAAGAGCCTTCGTTACGCCCAGTTGTGTGATGACGGTTCATTAATGATAGACGGGAAGAGGATATACAGTTTACGATGAGCGAAGTGATCAGTATTGCCAACCAGAAGGGTGGCGTAGGAAAAACAACGACAGCGGTCAATTTGGCAGCGTCACTGGCTGAAAAGGGCAAAAAGGTACTGCTTCTCGATATCGACCCGCAGTCCAATGCCACAACCAGTCTCGGCTTTAGCAGAAACGACTATGAGTACAACATTTACCATGTACTTATCGGAAGCAAGAAGCTTTCGGAAGTGGTATTGAAGACACAGATAAAAAGACTCGATCTTGCACCGTCGAACATCGGACTGGTAGGTATTGAGAAAGAGTTTTACAACCCAAAGAAGAAAAACCGGGAGCTGGTACTCAAAGAGAAAATCAAAGAGGTCTCCAAAAAGTACGATTTTGTCATTATCGATTCACCTCCGGCACTCGGACCTATCACCATCAATGCACTCAGTGCTTCTGACTCGGTGATTATTCCCATTCAGTGCGAGTTCTTTGCGCTTGAAGGATTGGCGCAGCTGCTCAATACTGTCAGCTTGCTGAAGAAGACGATCAACCCGAAACTCAAGATCAGAGGATTTTTGCCGACGATGTACTCGAAGCAGAACAACCTCTCCAAACAGGTATTGGCAGACCTTTCCCACCACTTCAAGGGCAAGCTCTTTCATAAAAAGAAAAACTCCAAGGAGTGCATTGTCGTACCCAGAAATGTTAAGATCGCGGAGAGTCCGAGTTTTGGAAAGCCGGTCACTGCGTATGCAACAACCTCAAAAGGCTCAGTGGCATACAGGGATCTTGCCGCAGTGATTGCAAGAGGTTAATATGGCATTGGGACGCGGACTGGGAGATATTCTCTCCGAAGTGGAAGAAGCGTATGAAAAGGACCTCGGGAGTATAGACAGTTTTGAACTCGAAGCACAGGGTGCGAGGGTTGAAGAACTGCCTGTCGAGAAGATCACCCCGAATCCCTATCAGCCAAGGAAGCATTTCGATGAGAAAGCGCTTAAGGAGCTGAGTGCATCTATTCGCGAACATGGGTTGCTGCAGCCGATCGTCGTAATCGAAAAAGCAGACGGCTATCTGCTGGTTGCAGGCGAACGCCGTCTGCGTGCGCACAAGATAGCAAAGATAGACAAGGTCAAGGCGATCATCGCCAATGTGGACATTGACGAGTTTCGTCTTCGTGAACTGGCACTTATCGAGAATATTCAACGTGAGAACCTCAATGCCATTGAACTTGCAAACTCCTATGCGGAACTGATAGAAGTGCATAACATTACCCATGACGAACTCTCACGTATCGTGCATAAAAGCCGTTCACAGATTACCAATACCATGCGTCTTCTCTCCCTAAGCACGTATGCCAAGCAGCAGCTTGTCGAAGGAAAGATAAGCCAGGGGCATGCGAAAGTACTGGTAGGACTGGATGAGAAACGCCAGAAGGTCATCATCGATTCAATCATCGGGCAGAAACTGAGTGTACGAGATGTAGAGAAAATGGTCAAGAACAGCAAAGATGGGTCTATTCCTGCCAAAGCAGCCGCAAAACCTGCCTCAATCCTTGCCGATATTGCCGAAGAGATCGATGCCAATCTGCCCTTCAAACACAAAATAAAATCCAAAAGTGTGGAGATATTTTTCGAAAATACACACGAAGTCGAAAACTTCCTTTCCTTCCTCAAAAATCGCTAAAAATTAATCGTTATCTCATCTATAAGATGCTAATATATTGCGAAATTACAAGAGGAGTTTGAATGCTTGACATACATTTACCGTTAATGATTGTATCGATCGCCAGTGTTGTTTTACCTGTCTGTCTGTCACCAATGATAAGTTCTCTCTGTCCACGTCCGA
>JAUUDF010000053.1 GCA_030826885.1 Sulfurovum sp.
ATCGCAAGCTGGCGCAGACTCGGCAAACAGGTCGCCATCATTACTGGAAGAAGCTCTGCAATCGTTGCAAGACGGGCCAAGGAACTGCGTATCGAACACTTCTATCAGGGGGTAGATAACAAGCGCGAGGTACTCGAGAAGCTTTTGGATAAGCTTGGTATTGAAATGTCCAATGTTGCAGCAATAGGAGATGACCTGAACGATCTTTCCATGCTCAAAGCAGCCGGGCTTTCGTTTGTCCCCAGTGATGCCAGCAGTTATGTTGACAGGATCGCCGATGTGGTCTTGACCAAAAAAGGCGGTGACGGTGCGGTACGTGAGATGATAGAGTATCTCATCAAGAAAGAGAGAATGGAAGAGAAGTATCTGGCACTATGGGAATGAAACTTGAACTGTTGCTGGTGGTTTTGATCGCCCTTACTTCTTATGTGACGATGACAACCAAACTGAGCGATCAGCGTGTTACAAAAGAGGAGAAAAAGAAAGAGCTTGAATTTACCAATACGACCTTTACGGAAGTAACGACACAAAAACGCGAAGGGGTGGCATTCGGTACATATGGTGTGCGCGTTAACGGCATTATGTATATGGACAATATACGCTATCATAACGAAAAGATCAAGCTGCTTTTGGCGGACAAAGGTACCTACATAGGCAAAAAGATCTACCTGGATGGCAACGTGACCGTTCACCAGAAAGCAGAGCATAACTACTATGCAGAGCATGCCAACTATGACCAAAAGGTGGAAGTCCTGAATGTCACCTCTCCTTTTGTCGCCTGCATACGCAGGGATGTCATTACGGGAGATACACTGATCTATAATATGAAACCCAAGGAGGCGTTTGCCACTTCGGTTCGTGCAGTGTTCTATACCAAGAAAAATGATACAATTACCTACAGATGCGAAGATGAGCTCAGGCACTTTAGAAACAAGAAAAAACAAGGATGATAACCGATATGAAATATGTAATGTTGGCCATATGGATGATTGCTTCGACTACGCTGTTTGCAGAAAAAGTACAGATCACATCCGACAGAATGAAAGCGATGGACAAGAAAAAAGAGATTCACTTTATCGGCAATGCAAAGGTGACACAGCTTAAAGATTGGATACACGGAGACGAGATAATTATCTATTTCGACGAGAACAACGAGACGAAAAAGTATGTTGCCAAAGGGAAGGTGACGTTTGAACTCCATCAGAAGGATTCGCTCTACAAAGGCAAAGCGGACAAGGTAACATACCTTCCCAAAAAGTCGCAGTACATTCTCACCGGCAAAGCTGTCATTGACGACCTTGTGAACAAACGTCATGTCAATGGTGATGAAATTGTGCTTAACAGTGTTACCGGTGATGCCAGTGTCAAAGGAAACAAGAAAAAACCGGTCAAATTCATCTTCGACATGGAGAAAAAGAGTGAATAATCCGCGTATTGTAGAGGCGGATTTTATCAAATCGGCACAGAGTATTGCCGATTCGCTGCCCGAAGATATGAGTGAAGTGGTCTTTCTCGGACGCTCCAATGTAGGAAAAAGTTCGACGCTAAACGGGCTGACGCAGCGAAAAAATCTGGCCAAGAGCTCTGCCACACCGGGAAAAACACAGCTGATAAACTTTTTTGAAACACGTTACCTCTATAACGAAGAGAGCTATCCGGTACGTTTTGTCGATCTGCCCGGATTTGGATATGCAAAGGTCTCCAAGTCTCTTAAGGAGGTATGGCAGAAGAATCTGGTGGAGTTTATCGAGCATCGTACCTCCATCCGTCTGTTTATTCATCTGCGTGATGCAAGGCACCCCCATGCCAATATCGATGATGATGTCGAGAGATATATTTCGGAATTTATCCGTCCTGACCAGCGCTATCTGACGGTCTTTACCAAGATAGACAAACTCAATCAGAAAGAGCGCAACAGGCTGAAACGTGATTTTCCCGGATCCATTACTGTATCGAATCTTAAAAAAAGCGGGTTTGAACGGGTGCACAAAGAGATTCTTTCAACCATCTTTGGGCTGGACTTTTCCCCTAAGAAGCCTGAGGGAGAGAAGGTATGATTGAACTCGTCAAAGCAAAACTTTATGATATTCCCGCAATGCAGGCACTGGTGGCAGACAAGGTCAAAGACGGTACTATCCTTGCACGCAGTGAAGATGAAGTGGCAACGAATATACGCTCCTATGTCCTTGCAAAAGAGGGACAGAAACTTGTAGGGTACACAGCGCTGCATATACATTCGCCAAGACTCGCGGAGATACGCAGTCTCATAGTCGATGAAGCCTATCGGGGGCAGCATATTGGCAAACGCATGGTGGAGTTCACTCTTAACGAAGCCAGGGAGCTCGGTGTGAGCGAAGATGTACTTGTGTTGACTTACCTTCCGGAATTTTTCCGCAAACTCGGTTTCGTGGAGATAGACAAAGAGGTCATTCCCGAACACAAAATATGGGCGGATTGTATCAAGTGTATTCACTTTCCGGTATGTAACGAAGTGGCACTTGTCTACAAGGTCTGACGGTGGCAATGAAGCGTACTGAGAGCTATCTGCACAAACTGCTTTTGTGGGTATTTGCGCTGCTTTTTGTGCTCTTCTATCCCATGATGATCTCCATCTATGTTTTTCTGCCACTTTTTATCGGTATAATGGGCTATATTATGATACTTGGGATTGAACAGCGGAGAGTTTCGTTTATTGTTGTCTCCCTTCTCTATTTCATTAATCTCGATGCCAATCTTTCGCTACCCTTTTTTATGATGACGATCGCTACACTTCTGGTCTATCTCTTTATGTATCCCTATTTCAGGCATTTTAGAAAATGTCATGTCTGCACAGCGCTGCTGAGTGTACTGATGATCGATCTAAGCTACCTTGGGCTGCTTCTTGCCTACGATTTCATTTTTTCTACAGAGAATGTGGTGTTCGATACCATTCTTTTCTATCCTCTGGTTGTTGATCTGTTGCTGGCGGTGTTGCTGTGAGATACCAGTTTATTCTTCTTGTTTTCATTGCTATCTGGACAGGGATGATTATCCGTCTGTACCATATCAGTATTAAGTCAAACTACTATTACGAGGAGCTTGCCAAAGAGAATATTGAGCGTAAAGAGCATCTCAAGCCGGTACGCGGAGAGATCACTGATGTCAACGGTAAGCTTCTGGCAATGAACCAGATTGGATTCTCCATCTCCGTCATGCCGCATCTTAAAGAAGGAAGCGGACGTCTGAAGGCAGTGGGTGAGGCACTCTCCGAGAGTTTTCCCGATCTGAACCTTACCGTACTCTACAAGGTGTATAAAAAGCACAGTTCACCCTACAACCATAAATTCATCAAAGTAGTGGACTTCATTCCCTATCCTGATATGATGAAAGCCTATCCGAAACTGAGCCAGCTTCCCGAGATACGTATTGAAGCGGAGACGAAACGATACTACCCCTATGGCAAATATGTAGCCCACGTCATTGGCTATACAGGACGTTCGAACAAAAAGGAGAATGCAAAAGACGAGGTGGTTGATGTTGTAGGCAAAGTGGGAAAAAGCGGCCTGGAACGCTACTATAACAATGTACTTGAAGGAGAACTCGGTTATGTGGTCAACAAGGTAACCGCTACGAACAAAGCGATTGAAGTCCTGGAAAAAGTACCGCCTAAAGACAATAGAAACCTGACACTCAATATCGATATTGAACTGCAGCAGATGATCTATGAGTATTTTGCCAAAATGAAAGAGACCGGGGTTGCGGTCGTGATGCGTACAACGGGTGAAGTCATTGCGGCTGTAAGCTACCCGGCGTATGATCCGAATCTTTTCGTAGGCGGCATCAGTTCAAAGGAGTGGCGCAAACTGCAGGAGGACCTTGACCATCCGTTTACAAATAAAATTACGCATGGTACCTATCCTCCGGGTTCTACGATTAAAATGGGTATGGCGCTGGCATTTGACAAGGCGGTACCGGGTATACTGGAACATCCTGAATACTGCAAAGGGTATATGACCATCGGCAAGAGCAAACACAAATTCCGTTGCTGGAAGAAATACGGGCACGGCACGGTACCCATCAGAAAGGCTATCAGAGAGAGTTGTGATGTCTTTTTCTACAACAAGAGTCTCAAAGTCGGTATCGATGCTATGGCAAAAAACCTGCACTCTTTCGGACTTGGGGTTAAAACGGGTGTCGATCTGCCGCGTGAATACAACGGGGTTATTCCCGACAAAGCGTGGAAGATGCGCCGCTATAAGCAACCTTGGTTCAAAGGTGAGACGGTCATTGCCGCAATCGGGCAGGGGTATGATTCCGTTACACCGCTCCAGGTAGCACGCTATACCGCTTTGGTGGCAACAGGAAACCTGGTAACACCGCATATTGCCAAAACGGTTGACGGCAAGCCATTGAAGTATGAGATAAAGAAGATCTCTTTCAATCCGTTCGCCATCTCCCAGATACGTCATGGGATGTATGATGTCTGTAACTCCAAGAAAGGTACGGCATACAGAGCGCTGCATGACCTGCCGATAGTGGTTGCCGGTAAAACGGGAACATCCCAGGTAACTTCCATCTCCCAGTCGACGGTGCATCGTCTCAAGGAGTCACAGCTTGCGTATTATCACCGTTCCCATGCATGGATTACAACCTATGCCCCTTACGAGGATCCGCAGTTCGTTGTGACAGTACTTGTCGAGCATGGGGGGCATGGGGGGAGTACTTCAGGACCGATGGCGGCTGAGATCTACCGCTGGCTCCACACACATCACTACTTTAAGGAAAGCGAGACGCCTAAAAAAGCACATTAAAGATGTGCGAGCGTATTTTGCAAAAAGAGTCCCAAAATGATGACCAGACTGATTCCCGCCGATCGGGTGTAGAGTTTGTTCGCGGTCAAAAAGACAAGCAGCAGGGTCGCTACGATCATTGTCGTAATATCGAAAAGATAGTTTGAGGGGACAAACGACATCGGTTTGACCAGCGCAGCCGTACCGAGTACGACAGTGGTGTTGGCCATGTTTGAGCCGATGATATTGCCTATGGCCATATCGACCTTTCCTTTGAGCGCGGCGGTGATACTGACGACCAGCTCCGGAAGTGACGTACCTAGAGAGACCATCACAATACCGATGACCCATTCGGAGATGCCGAAACTTTTGGCAATATCCGAAGCGCTCTCTACCGTAAAGTGCGCCCCGACAATCACCAGTACCAGTCCGACAAAGAGCATGGCGATAGTACCTGGCCAGCTAAAGTGTGCCATGTCAATCTCTTCAAGGTCCTCTTCTGGGATATTCTGTGCATCCTGAAGCAAAAAGAGCAGGTAGGCACCCATAAGCAGCAAAAGCAGCAGCGCATCGAAGCGGGAAATGATGCCATCGAGTATCATCAACACAAATACAAATACCGGCATCAGTGCCCAGGTACTGTCTTTGGCAAAAAAATCTCTGTCTGGAGAGATGTTGCGTGCAATGAGAAATACCGAAGCCAGTACCAGCGTGATGTTGAGAATGTTGCTCCCTATGGCATTTGCAATGGCGATTTCAGATTTGTTGGCTGCACTCGCAGCAATACTCGCCGCCATTTCAGGCAGTGATGTGCCCAGTGCGATGAGTGTCGCACCGATGATAAATTCGGGAATGTTGAATTTGAGTGCGATCTTCTCACCTTGCACGATAAGCACATCTGCTCCCCAGATGAGTACAGCCATCGCAATGACAAAAATGACAAAACTCATGCATCTTCTCCTTCTGTTCTGACAATAAGGCTTTCAGGCAGTTTCCATGCCCTGATGATCACCTCTTCCTTGTGGCGCATTTCTCCATTGTCCGTTTCATGGTCGAAGCCAAGCAGATGCAGCAGTCCGTGTATGAAGAGCAGCGTGAGCTCCTCCTGATTGGTATGTCCGTAGCGTTCGGCCTTCTCTATGACAAAATCTTTGGAGATGACAATGGCACCCAGCGGCGCATTGGGCATGTCCACTAATGGAAAGATCAATACATCGGTGGGAGCATCTTTTTGCCGGTGGTGTGCATTGAGCGCTCTGATGCCATCATTATCGGTGATGACAAGTTCGATCTGACGCTGTGTCAGATCTTCGGCAATCTTGGCAAGGAGGTCGGTATCTACAGGCAGGTCGGTTTCATTTACTAAGTCTATTATCATGGTGCCATTTTACCCAAATCTTGGTAAAATGCAGTCAATGAAGCAGCCATGAATATTTGCGGATACCGGCTGCAACTTTGCATCCAAAAGGCAGGAAAATGAAAAAAGCGGTCTGTATTATTTCGGGGGGAATGGACAGTGCACTGAGTGCAAAAATAGCACAGAATGCAGGCTATGAGATTATTGCAGTGCATTTTAATTATGCTCAGCGTACCGAACAAAAAGAGCTTGCATGCTACAGAAAGATCACAGATGCGCTAAAAGTGGTTAAATCGTATGAAATCGATCTTCCTTTTTTCGAACAGATAGGTGCTTCTGCCCTTACAGACAAACGTATTGATGTACCTACAGGAGGGTTGGAAGAGGGGGTACCCGTGACCTATGTACCTTTTAGAAACGGTATTTTCCTCTCCATCGCCGCCTCAATTGCCGAAAAACACGGGGCAGAGGCACTCTTTATCGGTGTAGTCGAAGAGGACAGTTCCGGCTACCCCGACTGCCGTGAAAGCTATATTAAGCAGATGGAAAAAGCGATCAATCTTGGTACCAGAGATCAGACACATATTACGATAGAGATGCCCTTGGTACACATGAAAAAAAGTGACATCGTTGCCAAAGCACTTGAACTGGATGTACCGCTTGAATATACATGGAGCTGTTACAAAGAGGAAGAGGCAGCGTGCGGTGTGTGTGACAGCTGCCGTTTACGCTTAAAAGGATTTGACGAGGCAGGAGCTGTCGACCCCATTTGCTACGCTACGGCAAATCAGTAGTTCTGGTATGCATTGGCAATGTAGGCAAACTCGTAACGGTGAGAGGGGTAGCGTGCGACGCCTTCGGCGATAAACTGATCACGTGTAATCTGTCTGTCCCAGAGCCTGTACATTAAGTCCTTGAACCATTTTTTCTCTTCCTGGGTATTGAGGGCTATTCTATGGTAGTTCGGATCGTTTTTCGTACTTTTCGCAACCTGTATCATGGCCGTATGGAAACGCTGAAGTTTTGTTTCGCTAACAGTTTTGGCAGGCAAAGGTGCGACTCGGCTTTGTGGTGCAGCAGAAGTGAAAGGATCACTGCAGCCAGATAGCAGAAAAATGGTCAGAGAAGAGAGTAAAACGCTGTTTTTTATCATGGAAATCCTTTTAAAATAGTTGCATGATATTAACTATATCATGCAACTATAGAACAAAAACAATAAACTGTTTTTATTGGTACATTGCCTGTTTAATGCGCTCCTGGTTGAGCTTTTTGATCAGTTTTGAGGAGAGTTCCTCGTAGCGTTGTGCATCGAGATTGAGTTTTTCCCGAAGTGCCTCTATGTCGTCTTTATTGGCCCATGCATTGAGGAGTTTGAACTCTTTTTTGGTTAGTTTGACCTTCAACGCCTCTTTGAGCTGTGCTTCTTCTTTAAGCGGATATACCAGCTTGTTTATGTGTTTTGTTACCTCTTGGGTGAGTGTTGCCATGGTGATCCTTTCGTGTTACCGTTGACGGTGTTCGCGTGCTTCAATGGTGTCTATCTCTTTTTGCATGTTCCCATGCAGCTGTTCGAACCAGTCATCAGGGGCATGTTTTACATCGATCGTTGGAAGAAACTTATAGTGTACCGTACCGCTGTGTCCGGTTTTGTCATGTTCGTTCAAGATCCATTTGCTGCCGGTAATGATGACAGGCTGTACCTTAAGTCCAAGCTTTTGGGCAATCATTTTTGAACCCTGTTTGAACGGAAGCAGTGTCTGTCCCTTGGCACGTGTGCCTTCTGGGAAAATGGCAACCTGCCGGTGCTTGCTTTCAAGTGACTCTTTGACATCTTTGAGCAGTTTGACCAGTCCTGCCCGTGAACTTCTGTCAAGCGATATCATATCGCCGTTACGCAGAAGGTGTCCAAACCAGGTCGCATCGAAAAGCTCTTTTTTGGCTACCCAGCGCAGATGTCTGTCCTGAAGTGCCTCCATTGCTACAATGTCTATGATGCCCTGATGGTTCATGAGAAAAAGGTCCGCATCGGGGTCCATCTCTCCTTCCTGCACGACCTTTCCGCCCATAAGAAAAAGGGAGACGGCATTGAGTTTATGCATGATAGCACCCTTGTATTTTGGGAAGAAGTAAATGGCCGGTATCATCAGGGCACCAGTAATAAAGGAGATGACCGCTGCCCCCCAGTAAAATCTAATTTTTGCAAAGATCTTCATCTTTTATCCATCCTACTATTCCATGTTTGTATTCTATTTTTTTGTAGACACCTCTTTCTCCAAGCAGTGAGGTTTCCGTTTTTGTTGCAATTCGTGTGCTGAAATCACTGTTTTCTGTCGGTAAAATGTACAGCGGTGCTCCCTGTTTGACACATATCTTTTTGTGGGGGATGTAAAAAGTCAGCAGTGTGATCAGTGACACAACACCCAGCACAAGATAAAAAAAGTCTCTGTAGAAGAGGAACATTAAAAGAAAAAATCCGGTCAGTACCATAAAAGCATACTTTTTAAGTTTGTCGAAACTGTCCTCCTTGGGGTTGAGATCGGTTTGCGTGACAACCGTAGTATCTCTAAGTTCGATGGGAACCTGAAGGGTACTGTATTGCTGTTTAATGGTATTGAAATAGTCGAATGTCAGCATCTTCTGTGTCTCGGGAAGCACTACATAAAACTCGGCGGTACACTTTGCCCCTTTTCGATTCAATGCTTCGACACCATACTCCGATGCTCCTTCTATATACATGTCTTCAAGGTTCGCCTCATAGGCTTCGACTGAGAGTGTGACAAGGTAGTTCTTTTCGTCATAATGCGATACCTGCGTGTTTCGTATTTTCATGTCCGCAGCCAATACCCCACAAAAATCTTTATGAGGCTCGAGGTGGACTATAGGAATGTGCTGTGCATCGAGTATGGTGAAATGGTCATTGTCGTCGACAAAGATGCGCGGAGTGACAACTTCATTGGTATTGCCTGCTTTGAAATAGAAGGTGTAGAAGCTGTCATCTCCGTTGCGAATGAGCAGCGGCTTTTTTGAAAGGGGGGCAATACCGCTTTTGGGGTCGAACTGATAGAGCGGTTTGGTTTTTATGTTTCTGGTGTCGGCAATTGTCAGGGGAAAAATCTGTTTTGCATAGACTTTTTTGGGTACATAGCTGTATTTGAGACCGCCTTCAGCCTGCAGCAGGGAAGTTGCCGAAAGCAGCAGTGTTCCCATGAGCATGAAGAGGCGCAGGAGTGCCATCAGGATGCAAAGCCTTTAAGCATCTTGATCCCGTCTTTACTGCCGAGGATTGCTTCGAGCGCACGTTCGGGGTGGGGCATCAGTCCGAAGACATTCTTCTCTTTGTTGCAGATGCCGGCGATGGATGTAACCGAACCGTTCACTACGACACGGTTTCCTTCGGCATCGCAGTAGCGCAGAAGTACCTGATTGTTCGCTTCAAGGTCTGCCAGCCCCTCGTCGTCGATGTAGTAGTTGCCGTCTGCATGGGCAATGGGAATGTTGAGCACTTCGCCTTTTTGGCACTGGTTGAGGAAGGCGTTGTCGTTGTTTTCGACACGCAGTGTCTGGTGTTTGGAGATGAAGTGCAGGTTGTTGTTGCGCTTGAGTGCACCCGGGAGCAGGCCCGCTTCAGTGAGTATCTGGAATCCGTTGCAGATACCCAGTACCTTTCCTCCGTCTTTCGCATAAGCATCCACAGCTTTCATCACAGGAGAAAAACGTGCGATGGCACCCGAACGCAGGTAGTCACCGTAGGAGAAGCCTCCAGGGACAACGACCATGTCGATGTCTGCAGGAAGCGTCTCTTCCTCATGCCAGACGAGTTCAGTGGTGTGACCGAGTTTCTCAAATGCATACTGCGTATCGAACTCACAGTTGGTTCCGGGAAATCGTAATACTGCTACTTTCATTACTTGATCTCGATAGTGTAGTCTTCAATCACGGTATTGGCAAGAAGCGTCTCGCACATCTCTTTGACTTCCGCTTCGGCTTTTGCTTTGTCCTGTGCGTCGAGCTGAAGGACGATCTGTTTGCCGATGCGTACATCTTTGACCCCTTCGAAGCCAAGTGAGTCGAGTGCGTGGTGTGCCGCTTTTCCCTGAGGGTCAAGTACCCCTTCTTTCAAAAATACATTTACTACTGCTGTCATGTTGTCTCCCTGTTTAGTTGTTTGTACCGAGAATTCTGTTGAGTACCTCTTCGTAGGCCACCTTCAGTCCGCCGAGACCTTTCCTGAATCGGTCCTTGTCCATACTTTCGCCGGTTTTTGCATCCCACAGTCTGAAATTGTCCGGGCTGAGTTCATCGATGAGGATGATGTTGCCGTTGATGTCACGTCCGAATTCCAGTTTGAAGTCTACGAGTGTCAGGCCGCGCTCTGCATAGAAAGCTTTGAGCAGGTCGTTGATTCTGCGTGCCATGTAGCGGATGTAATCCAGCTCCGCCTCTTCTTTGACCAGTTCAAGAATGAGACAGTGCTGGTCGTTGAGCTTTGGGTCACCCAGTTCGTCATTTTTGTAGTCGAACTCGACCAGTGTGAAGGGAAGCACTTTCCCATCTTCAATGCCGAGGTTTCTGCTGAGGCTTCCTGTAGCGATGTTACGTACGATCACCTCAATGAGGATGACATCCGCTTTTTTGTGCAGCATATGGTTGTCATCGAGCATCTCGACGAAGTGGGTAGGAATACCCTTGTCGTTAAGGTATTTGAAAAGCTGCGTGGAGATCTTGTTATTCAGTGCCCCTTTGCCCGCTTCACTCGATTTCTTTTCACCGTTGAAGGCGGTCAGGTCATCCTTGAATTCGGAGATGTAGAGTCCTTCATCTTCAGTCGACCAGATCTTCTTGGCCTTTCCTTCATATACAAGTGTTTTCTTTTCCATAAATCAGTGCTTTCCTTTCTGTGTAATGATCAGTGCTTTGATGATATCGACGGCACTTTTAAGCTGTGCATCGTTGTAGAGCATCTTCTCCGTAATAAGGTTTTTGTCCAGTTTGGTGGTATTGCACTCAGCGCTGCTGTTGTTGTCTGGTAGATCGCATGCGGTTGTGTTGCCGTCCACTTTTGCCAACTCAACTTTAAGGTGCTCCTTGAGGTCTTTCTCTTTAAGAAATATCGGGTCGTCACTGTAGTCAATCTTACCCGGATGAACAATGATATCCGGAGTCACCCCTTTGTTCTGAATGGTACGTCCGCTTGGCAGGTAATAGCGTGCGACTGTCAGTTTGAGCGCTTCCTCTTTGCCTACAGGCAGAACGATCTGTACGGACCCTTTCCCGAATGTCTTCTCTCCGATTGTAACGGAACGGTTGAAGTCCTGCAGGGCACCGGAGACGATTTCGCTGGCACTGGCACTGCCGCCGTTGACAAGAACGACAAGCGGTGTTTTTGTGTCGGTATTTTCCTTGTGTGCCTTGTACTCGACCGTTTCATATTTGACTTTACCTTTTTGTGAGACAATGATCCCATGGTCGACGAACATGTCCACCAGTCCCGTTGCCTGATCGAGCAGCCCTCCGGGATTGTTACGCAGGTCGAATATGATGCCTTCGGTATTGTTGTGCTCTGCGATCGCTTTTTTTACACTCTCGACGACTTTCTGGTCAAATGAGGCAATGTGCAGGTAGAGCACATCGTCCATTCCCTCGATCTTTTTGGGATAGACCGAATCGATTTTGATGATATCTCTGGTGATCTTTATCTTGAGCGGTTTGGGTTCTTTTTTGCGAACGATGGTCAGCACAATGTCCGTTCCCGGCTTTCCGCGCATCAGTTTGACCGCCTCATCGATGTTCATACCGATGGTAGCCTTGTCGTCGATTTTAAGAATGATGTCTCCGGCCTTGACCCCCGCTTTCATCGCAGGTGTTCCCTCCAAAGGCGCGATGACGGTGAGCGCGCCGTCTTTCATGCCTACGGAGATTCCCAAGCCTCCGAACTCGCCTTTGGTCTGTACCGTAAGGTCTTTGTAGGATTTTTTGTCCATGTAGGCGGAGTGGGCATCGAGATTGCTCATCAGTCCCTTGAGTGCTTTGTAGACAAGAGTGGTTGTATTGACATCGTCAACATACTCTTTTTCAATGACATTGAGGATCTGTGTAAACTTGATGTACGCTTCGAGTTTCTCTTTGGCAGTGGACTCTTTGGTTTCCTGTGCCTGTGCGAACGATCCGAAGAGATAGGCGGCTGTCAGGGCAGAGAGAAAGCCTGCCGCCATGATTTTTCTGCTTTTTTGTATCATACTGATATGCACTCCGTTAATTGGTGTATAATTTTATAGAAATCTCACTAAGAGGTTGCTGTTTTGCAACTATAGTGCCATAGGGTAAATGGCAGTTAAACCGGCTGTTTTAAGCCAAATGGAAAAAATTGAATAATTTTTTTTAAGAAACTTGACAACAAGTGACTAAACTTGGTATAATACGTCCAAATCCAGAAAGAAGGAAACAACTATGAGTATCTTAGAGAAGTTAACCAACCAGATGCAGGAGACCATTGAATCGGGGGTATCCCTTGCACTGCACAATAAAAATCAGGAAGTAGAGCCGATTCACCTTGTATGGGCGCTGCTGACAAACAGCAACTCCATTCTCAACCAGGCACTGAACAAAATGAGTGCCGAAAAAGCAGCCATTGAACTGGAAGCGAAGAGTGTGGCATCGAAACTGCCGTCTGTCTCTACCGTGACCAAAGAGACGATCAAACTGGGGCAGAACCTTGTGCGTTCGCTTCAGAATGCCGAAGGGGTCATGGCTGCCAACGGTGACCAGTATCTGGCGGTAGATACATGGCTGATCGCCAATATAAACGAGAGTTACATCAAAGATGTCATCGGGAAATATGTCGATATTACAGAGTTCAAAAAGACACTCGAGTCCATCCGCGGCGGTAAACAGATAGACAGCCAGACAGCGGATGAGACACTCGAAGCGCTCAGCCAGTACGGTGTCGACCTGACACAAAAAGCCATAGACGGTGAGCTCGATCCGGTCATCGGACGTGACGAAGAGGTTCAGCGTGTTATGCAGATCCTTATTCGTAAGACAAAGAACAACCCGATCCTCATTGGGGAACCGGGTACCGGTAAAACGGCCATTGTCGAAGGACTGGCACAGCGTATCGTCAATAAAGAGGTACCGTTGAGTTTGCAGCATATGCGTGTTATCTCGCTTGACATGAGCCGACTGATTGCCGGTGCGAAATATCGCGGTGAGTTCGAAGACAGACTCAAGGCGGTCGTCGACGAGGTCAAAGAGGCATCGAACATCATTCTTTTCATCGATGAGATCCACACCATCGTCGGTGCGGGTGCGAGCGAAGGAAGCATGGATGCCGCAAACATTCTCAAGCCGGCACTTGCGCGTGGGGAACTGCACACTATCGGTGCGACCACTCTCAAAGAGTACAGAAAGTACTTCGAAAAAGATGCCGCGCTGCAGAGACGTTTCCAGCCGGTCAAGGTAGACGAGCCGAGCATCAACGAAGCGCTGCAGATTCTCAGAGGGATCAAAGAGCGTCTTGAGACGCACCATAATGTCATGATTACCGACGGTGCGCTGGTAGCGGCGGCGAAACTTTCAGACCGCTACATTACCGACAGATTCCTGCCGGACAAGGCGATAGACCTCATTGACGAGGCAGCTGCGGAACTGAAGATGCAGATCGAGAGCGAGCCGACAGAACTTGCCCGTGTCAAACGTGAGATCTCTACACTTCAGGTAGAGAAAGAAGCGCTCAAAATGGAAGAGAGTGAGAAGAACACCGCACGCCTCGAAGAGATAGAAAAAGAGCTTGCGGACCTTGAAGAAAAACGTGCCAGACTGCAGGCGCAGTTCGAGAACGAAAAAGCGATCTTCAGCCAGATCGCCGAGATCAAGCAGGAGATAGAGTCGCTCAAACATCAGGCCGAAACTGTCAAACGTGAAGGTGACTTTAACAAAGCGGCCGAGATTGAGTATGGACAGATTCCTACGAAACAGGCGGAACTCAAGGCACTCGAAGAGAAATGGAACGAGATGCAAAAAGAGGGTACGCTGCTGAAAAACTCGGTCGATGAAGAGATGATCGCCGGTATTATCAGCCGATGGACAGGTATTCCTGTAACCAAAATGCTCCAGAGCGAAAAAGACAAGATCCTCCACATAGAGGATGTTCTCAAAGAAGAGGTCGTCGGACAGGAAGATGCGCTTAAAGCGGTAGCCCGTGCCATCAAGCGTAACAAGGCGGGTCTGAGTGATGTCAACCGTCCTATCGGAAGCTTCATGTTCCTCGGACCGACAGGTGTCGGTAAGACACAGGTGGCCAAGACGCTCGCGAAGTTCCTCTTCGATTCTGAGCGTTCGCTCATACGTATCGATATGAGTGAGTACATGGAGAAACACGCCGCGTCGAGACTGGTCGGTGCGCCTCCGGGATATGTTGGATACGAAGAGGGTGGCCAGCTGACCGAAGCGGTCAGAAGAAAGCCATACTCCGTCGTGCTCTTCGACGAGATCGAAAAGGCACACCCGGATGTGTTCAACACACTGCTTCAGGTGCTCGATGACGGACGTCTGACAGACAACAAAGGGGTGACGGTAGACTTCAAGAACACCATCATCATTATGACGTCGAATATTGCGTCAGACAAGATCATGGAGTTCAAAGATCCTGAAGACAGAAGAAAAGCGGTCAACGACGAGTTGAAACTCCACTTTAAACCGGAGTTCCTCAACCGTCTGGATGACATCGTGATCTTCAATCCGCTCGACCTGGATGCGATCACGAACATTGTGGATATTCTCTTCAAAAGTATCCAGAGCAAGCTGGCAGAGCGCGATATTACCATTACGCTTACACCGGCTGCGAAAGCCTATATCGCCGAGGCAGGGTTTGACCCGGTCTACGGTGCAAGACCGCTTAAGAGAGCACTCTACGAAGTGGTCGAGGACAGACTTGCCGAGCTCATCCTCGAAGACAAAGTCGTCGAGGGAAGCAACGTCGAGTTCGACGTACAAAACGGCGAGATCGTCGTCAATATCTCCTAATATTTTAAAGTCGGTTTCCCCTGTTGGGGAAACTGCACTTGCACTTCATTACTATTATCTTTCCATTCTATAAAATCCATTTTGTACGCTTAGTAAAGCTGATAATTTACATAAAAGACGATCTTTGTTTTTGTTTTGGGACGCGGATAGTCCTTGTAGGCTATCTGAATGACGGCAATGGTGTTTTTGTCGAGCGCCTCATACCCCATGGGTTTGACAAGCCTGAGGTTTGAGATGGCACCGTTTGGATGCAGGTAGAAAGAGACCACATTGACTCCCTGCTGACGGGTACGTACCGCTACTTCGGGGTAGCCGTTGAGGTAGAGGGTGTTCTGGGTGATGCGGTAGATCTCGGAGAGGTGGTTTTTGATGAATTTTCTCTGCGTTTTGGTAAACGAATAAAACTCTTTGCCGTAAAGCTGCGTGATCATCCGGTTGGTACCGCTTGAAGGGCTGCGTGCAGGCATTCTTTTCATGCTTCGCCCCGAACCAAGCAGTGCATTGGCAAGAGGGTCTTTTGAACGCTTTGGCAGACGAAAGGTTTTTGGAAGCGGTTTTTTCTGCACAAGACGTTTTTTACGGTGTGTTTTCTTTTTGGCGACCTTTTTTGGGGGTTTTTCTGCCGGTTTTGGCGCTTTGGCAACATTTGTGGCATTGTTCTCGTTTTCGGACTTTTTGGCTACTTCGAAACCCTTTTTCTTTTCAACATGTTTTTTCTGTGCGGTTTTTACCGGTTTTGGCGGTGTTTGAACCGAAGGCTGCTTTGGAGGAAGTGGTTTGGGTACAGGTTTGACGGCAGGCTTTGGAGCAGGTTTGGGTGCAGGCGGTACAAACTGTGAGAGGTTCAGGCTGATCTTGGTGTTTTTGCTGCTGGGTGGCGGCGGTGTGAACTTCAGTGTATTGAACGAGAGAAAAAAGAGTATGAAGATGAGCAGATGCAGCAGGAACGAGAGCAGAAATCCTATGACCGTTCGCCTGTTCCTCACCTTTTAGTCCTCATAGTGTATAATCTGCACAAATTGTTGAATTATACAGAATAAGGATTAATACTATGGCATACGAGAAGAGCATAGCGGCATTTGAAGAAGCATACAAAGTCATACCGGGAGGAGTGGACTCTCCTGTACGGGCATTCAGCGGTGTTGAGGGTACCCCGCCCTTCATTGAGAGAGGCGAGGGCGGATACCTCTGTGACATTGACGGCAACCGCTACATCGACTTTGTCCAGAGCTGGGGACCGCTGATCTTCGGCCACTGCGATGCAGACATTGAAGCGGCCGTCATGGATGCAGTAAAAAAGGGGTTGAGTTTCGGTGCGCCGACAACGGTAGAGACGGCATTGGCGGAAGAGATCGTCACCCTTTTTGAGAGCATCGACAAAGTCCGTTTCGTCAGTTCAGGTACGGAAGCGGTGATGAGTGCGATCCGTCTCGCACGTGGGTTTACCGGCAGGGATGACATTGTCAAATTCACCGGGTGCTACCACGGACACTCCGACTCTTTGCTGGTACAGGCGGGAAGCGGTGCGGCAACCTTCGGGAATCCGAGCAGCCCCGGCGTACCGGCAGACCTGACCAAACATACCCTGCTGGCTACCTACAACGACATCGAGAGTGTCAAACAGTGTTTTGCCGACTCCAAAGAAGGTATCGCCTGTGTCATCATCGAGCCGATCGCGGGAAACATGGGGCTGGTACCCGCCGATGAATCCTTCCTGCAGGAGCTTCGTACACTTTGTGACGCCCATGGCACACTGCTGATCTTTGACGAAGTGATGAGCGGTTTCAGAGCCTCACTCAAAGGCGCACAGGGCATCACCTCTGTCAAGCCTGATATGGTGACGCTTGGCAAGGTCATCGGTGCGGGGATGCCTGTCGGTGCGTTTGGCGCAAGCGCGGAAATTATGGCACATCTTTCGCCGGAAGGGCCGGTCTATCAGGCGGGAACACTCAGCGGTAACCCGGTTGCTATGTCTGCAGGACTGGCCAGTCTGAAAAAGCTCAAGGCAAACCCAGCCGTCTATGTAGAACTGGGCAACCGTGCCAAAAAACTGATGGAAGGCTTCAAAAAAGCCGCCGATGCGGTCAATGTACCAATGGTGACCGATGTCAGAGGCAGCATGTTCGGTTTCTTCTTCTCCGACAAGCCGGTGAAGAACTTTGCCGATGCGATGGAGAATGACCAGAAGATGTTCGCGAAGTTCCATAAAGGGATGCTCGATCGCGGCATCTACCTTGCCTGCTCCTCCTTTGAGACAGGGTTTATCTCTGCCGCAACGACAGATGCCATGATTGACGACGCGATCAAGGCGGCATATGAAACACTCAAAGAGATCCAATGAGCCAGGAAGAGCCTAAACTCAAAAAGGTAGTCGATGCGGCAGACGGGCTTAGCCTCGGCATCTCCATTGTCGTTGCCATTCTTATCGGTATTGCCATAGGCATCGGGCTGAAGAAACTTACCGGAGCGACATGGACGCTGTGGATCGGCGTTGTCATCGGTATCGGTGCGGCGGTGAACAATGTCTATATTGCCTACCGCAAGCAGAAACGTTCGCTCGATGAACTTGCAAAAGACCCGCGCTACAGACCGGGCAGGGAGATCAAAGCCGACGATGAGGATGACGATGAGCGCTACTGACCGAAAGGTGGTTGGCCTGCTGCTTGCCGGCGATGGTATACTGCTTTTACTTGCAGCACTTTTTTCTGAAAAAGTATTGTTAAATACCCAGATAGGCTTTTTCAGTGCCACACTTGTCATGCTCGGGTCGATGAAGAGCTACCGGCGTATGGTTGATGCACGGGTAGAGCATGAAGTCATTACGACCGACATCGACAAAGATGTCATAGACAAACTCGAAGATCCGCATGATCTCTACTCCGAAGAGATCAAAGAGGAGGCACCGGCAGACATCCATAGTGCCATCAAAGAGGAGAAGCAGCGGCTCAAAGCCAACAGACGCTCTCTTTTCGAGGTGCTTAAAGATACAAAAGCGGCACTCTCTTTGTACCGCATCTGTGCCTATGGCGTACTGATACTGGGGTTTATGTACCTCCAGCGCCAGGGCATGCTGCATCTGGGCGCCTATCTGATCTCTGTCGGACTGCCGCCGTTCATTGTCGCAGGGGCAATGGTCTTTGGCAACCATGACCATAGCAAAGATACGGTACAATAGGTCTACTTTTTCAACCCCGTGCTTAACTGTAACGTCCGGGCCAAAGGATCTATGTATGAAACAGTTTACCCTGCTGCTTATTGCCGCATTTTCGTTTTCCGCCTGTGCCACCACATCGACAGAGACCCATCAGTGTAAAACCATTGCGCCGCCGGACTATGCAACAATTCATATTGTAGACAGACCCATTGACTTTGACAAAGAGCGTATTGCTCTGACCAAAGCCTACATAAAAAAGCATTATGGCAAGAGTGTAGACTCCATTCGCATTACTCCGAAGATCATTGTGCTGCACTACACTGCTATAGACTCGGTAGACGCCTCGTTTAACACCATGAAACCACAAACACTGCACGGAGGACGTAAAGACATTGCTAACGCTTCCGCGCTGAATGTGTCGGTACAGTTCATGGTCGACAAAGACGGTACCATCTACCGCTTGATGCCCGAGAACTGGATGGGACGCCATGTCATCGGGTTGAACTACTCTGCCATCGGGGTGGAGAATGTCGCCAAAGATGCCGCACATCTGACCCCGGCACAGGTGAAAGCCAACATTGCGCTGGTCAAGTACCTCAAACACAAATACCCTACCATTGAGTATCTCATAGGGCACCATGAGTACCGGCGTATGGAGAAAACACCGCTGTGGCTGGAAAAAGACAAAGGCTACCGCACCGTCAAGTATGATCCGGGTGTGAAGTTCATGAAAGAGGTCAGAGCCGGTGTACAGTGGCTTGGACTGAAAGAACCGCCCAAATAGCCAATTTCAAGGAGCAGCCATGCATTCCGCTTTCAGTACCGTTGACTGGCTTGTCTTCGGTGCCTACTTCGTTGTACTGGCACTAACGAGTGTCATCTTTTCCCGCATTCAGGTCAACAATGCCCGTGACTACTTTGTCGGGGGTAACTCCGTACCGATGTTCGCTGCGGCGATGTCCGTACTGGCAACCTCCCAGTCGGCAGCGACCTTTCTGGGAGGGCCGGAATACAGCTTCGGCAAGGACCTTACCTTTCTGGGGTTTTATGTCTCGGCGTTTCTGGCGGTGTGGTTTGTAGCCAAGGTGCTCATTCCCCGTTTTTATGCCATTCGTGCGGTAACGGTCTATGAGCTGCTTGAAAAACGCTACGGCAGCAGTGCCAAAAAACAGGCGGGCATCATGTTCCTTGTAGGACGCCTCTTTGCCAGCGGGGCAAGGCTCTACATCGGCGCGCTCGCCATTTCGATGATTCTTTTTTTGGACATTGCGGCATGGCATGTGGCGCTCTCCATTGTCATTTTAATGCTCGGTGCGCTTGCCTACGCCTACTACGGAGGGATCAAATCGGTCATCTTCTCCGACATTATTCAGGCGGTCACCTACATCGGTGCGGGGGTTGCGGTACTGGTCTATCTCTACACCTCGTTATATACCGACTTCGGCACGATGGTACAGACCCTTGCAGATGACGGAAAACTGCGCCTTATCGACACCTCGTTAAGCGGAGGGTTCAGCATCTGGGCGCTGCTTGGCGGCTGGCTGCTGCTCAACATCGCCGCCTACGGGCTCGATCAGGACATGACCCAGCGTGCGCTTACCTGTAAAAATGCCACAGAGGCACAGAAGTCTCTGATGATGAGCATCTACCTGACCATCCCCGTTGCCATGCTCTTTCTTGCCATTGGACTGCTGCTCTATCTTTTTTACCACCATCCGGAGCTTTCGGGTCTGAACAAAACGGTCGTGCAGCAGTTTGACGGAGAGAAGATCACCATTTTGATGTACTACATCCTCCATGAAATGCCCGAAGGCATGCGTGGACTGGTGACTGTTGGTGCGGTAGCTGCCGCGCTCTCCAGTTCCAACTCGGTACTGGGTGCCATGGCTTCCGTTGCGGTTGAAGACCTCTACCGTCCGTGGAAGCTAAAACGCTCAAAGGCAGACGAAACGCATTTTCTCAAAGCAGGGCGCATTGCTGTACTCCTGTTTGCTGTGGCACTGAGCCTGATGGCGATGCTGAGCTACTACTGGCAGCGCTACACCGACCTGCCGCTGCTGAGCTTCGCACTGGGTGTCATGGCATTTGCCTACACGGGACTGCTCGGTATCTACGCTGCAGCCATCTTCACCCAACGAGGCAATGCTACGACTGTACCACTCGCCCTTGCAGCAGGCTTCATGACAGTATTGGGGCTACAGCCCTATGTACTGGGTGACACGCTTGGCGCGTGGCTCGGCTTTACCATAGGCTTCGCCTGGCAGATCCTCGCCGGGACGTTGGTGGCGTTTGGGGTGATGATGGGTGGGAAAGGCAGGAAATAGCTACATATCCAACGGGCTTACCACCCTGCCTTTATTCATTTCTGCCACTACATGTGTATAGACCATCGTGGTTTCAACACTTTTGTGTCCCAGCAACTCCTGTATGCTTCGCAGATCAATACCACTTTGCAGCAAATGCGTTGCATAGGAGTGGCGAAAGATATGAGAAGTTACTCTTTTATGTATTTGTGCCTTTATGGCTGCTTGCTTGATGTTTCTACCCAAAGTCTGCTCATGTATGTGATGTCTTCGTATCACATCACTTCTGGGATCTTTGGAGACTTTTGTCATAGGAAACAGAAACTGCCACTTTGTTTCAAACTTTGCATTTGGGTACTTCTTCTCTAACGCATGAGGAAGATAAACACTGCCATATCCGTCATCCAAATCTTTACGATGTACTCCTTCAACATACTCTACCTGTGCTTTGAGCCTCTGTTTTATCGCTTGTGGCAAAGGTACAGTTCTGATCTGGCTGACCTGCCCCAAAAAATAGATCCACTCCCAAAGTTAGACTTTGATTGTATATCAAGCAGCATTTTGTCTGCCTGAAACCTTTGATGGTGGCTGGTTATCCAATGCGCTGTGAGGTCTTTCGTAATTGTAGCTATAGCGCCACTTTTCTATGATGACCTGTGCTTCTTTTCTGTTCAGGAACCACTCCCTGCTTAAACATTCATCCCGGAACTTTCCGTTAAAACTTTCCACATAGGCATTTTGCCATGGGGAACCGGGTTTAATGAATGCAGGACCGATATTGTGATCTGTCAGCCATTTGATCAGGGCTTTTGCTGTAAATTCCGGACCATTGTCCG
>JAUUDF010000047.1 GCA_030826885.1 Sulfurovum sp.
CACCCTTGACAACCCGACCGCCATCAACATCGAGACAGGGAATGATCCGTTTCGCAAAATAATCCATAATTGCTCCATAATCTTGGAGTAGCATTTCAGTGTTAACCTATTATGCCTCCAAATATGGTAAAATTATACAAAAATTATCCCAAATGGGGGTTGAGTGCCTTATGTATAGGTACTATAAAGGTAGATTATAGTATGATTATTGACAATTTGGCGGAGTTCGCTTCAAAGAAGTTCGGACAGAACTTCCTGAAAAACGAGATCTACCTGCACAGAATCATCCAAGCGATGCCCGATGACGACCTACGTGTCGCCGAGATCGGACCTGGCTTAGGTGATTTAACCAAAGAGCTTGTAAAAGCTCGAAATGTCACAGCATTTGAGGTTGATAAAAGATTATGCGAGCATCTTACAACGGAGTTTGAAACACCCATCTCACAGGGCCGTTTCAAACTTTGCTGCGGAGATGTGCTTGAGCGTTGGGGGGAAGGCGCTCTACTGGATGAACCTTATCATCTGGTAGCGAACCTGCCCTACTATATTGCAACCAATATCATTTTAAAAGCATTCAAAGATGAACACTGCCGCTCCGTGCTGGTAATGGTTCAGAAGGAAGTTGCCGTCAAGTTTGCAGCAAAAGCGGGCCAGAAAGAGTTTTCCGCTCTCTCCGTACTTGCTTCAAGCGTAGGAAAAGCGACACTCTGCTTCGAGGTTCCCCCCGAAGCATTCGTGCCACCTCCAAAGGTTATTTCCGCCGTGCTTTTAATAGAGAAAGACCGCAGTCTGGATGACGAAAAGTTTGAAGCGTTCCTCAAGATCGCTTTTGCGCAGCCGCGCAAAAAACTTTTTAAGAACCTGACATCAGCCTTTCCCAAAACGATAGTGGAGCAAGCTTTTGGCACACTGGCGCTCGAAGCAAATCTTCGTCCTCATGAAGCTGAGACATCTATGTATCATCTGCTATATAATGAATTAAAGGATATGTTAGATGGAAAACAACAATCAGCACAACGAAAACGCTCAAAAGCAAGAGCAAAAAACAGCGCAAGAGGGTAACAACAGTAAGCCTCAACGCAACAGAAGACCCAACCCCCACAGACAGAACCGTCAGAATGCACAATCACAGGGTGAACGTGCCGAAACGGACAGAAACAATACCAACAATCATAACAAAAAGACACAGAACGCAAGAAGAGGCAACCAGAACAACAGAACGCAGGGCGGCAATACAGAAGGGCAAAACGGTTCACAGAACAGAAAACCCAACAACAACCGCAACGCGAACCAGAACAGAAAACCTAACAACAACCGCAACGGACAAAACAAGGGCCGAGGCGGAAACAAACGCAAGAATGTTACTACCGTAAACGAAACCATGAGAGCATCCATTGAGGAGAACAGACGCGTTCAGGAGGCCCGTATGGCTCCATGGAAGCAGATTGACCTCAACAGCAAAGGAAAAGTACGCTTTACCCCGCTTGGCGGTCTTGGTGAAATTGGTGGAAACATGGCGGTACTTGAGACCGAAACCACGGCAATTGTCATCGATGTGGGCATGAGCTTCCCCGACGAGACGATGCATGGTGTCGATATTCTTGTACCCGATTTCAGCTATCTGCATGCAATCAAAGACAAAATCAAAGGTATTGTCATTACCCACGGTCACGAAGACCACATTGGGGCAATGCCTTACCTTTTCAAGGAACTGAAGTTCCCTGTTTACGGTACACCGCTGGCACTGGCAATGATTGAGAACAAGTTCAATGAACACGGGCTTAAAGCTGATGCAAAATACTTTAACTTCATCACCAAACGAAAACAGTACACCATCGGTGACATGAAGATAGAGTGGATCCACAATACCCACTCCATCATTGATGCCTGCTCTCTTGCCATCGAAACGCCTGCAGGGATTTTAATGCATACAGCCGACTTCAAGATAGACCATACCCCGGTTGACGGCTATACCATGGATCTTCGCCGTTACGCATACTATGGCGAAAAAGGCGTACTCTGCCTCTTCTCCGACTCCACCAACTCCCATAACCCTGGCTTTACCAAGAGTGAGACCGTTGTGGGCAAAACTTTTGACCAGCTCTTTGACATGGCAAAAGGGCGTGTGATTATGTCAACATTCTCTTCAAATGTACACCGCATCTTCCAGGCAATGGAATGCGGTGTCAAACACAATCGTAAAATATGCGTCATCGGCCGTTCCATGGAGCGCAACGTCGAGACCAACCGCGCACTCGGTTATGTGGACATTGACGACAGACACTTCATTGAGGTACACGAAGTGCCAAAATATGCCGATCATGAAGTACTCATTGTTACTACAGGCTCTCAGGGAGAGACCATGGCCGCACTCAACCGTATGGCAAGTGACGAACACAGACACATCAAACTCAAACCGAGCGATACGGTCATTATCTCCGCTTCGGCGATTCCCGGAAATGAGGCTTCCGTCTCAAAACTGATGAACCTGCTGATGAAAGCCGGTGTAACGGTACGCTACAAAGAGTTCAGCGACATTCACGTATCCGGTCACGCTGCACAGGAGGAACAGAAACTCATCCTCAGACTGGTACAGCCAAAGTTCTTCCTGCCGGTACACGGTGAGTACAATCACATTGCCAGACATGCAAGAACCGCGGTAGAATGTGGTGTGGACGAGAGAAACATTCTGCTCATGAGCGACGGAGACCAGGTAGAGATCACACCAAAATACCTTAAAAAGGTCAAAACGGTCAAATCCGGCAAAACCTATATTGACAACCAGAACAACCAGACTATCGAAAATGACGTTGTCCTTGACAGACAAAAGCTTGCAGAGGACGGCATAGTGACCATCGTTGCCCAGGTTTCCCAGTCTGAAGGCAAACTGGTCGGCAAACCGGTTGTCTATACCCACGGACTGGTACCGGACAAAGAAGACAAAAAATTCGCAAAAGAGATCGAACAACTGCTTGAAACCCTTCTGCTTAACCTTAAAACCAAAGGGATGCCTGAGCATACAGTCATTGAAAACGAGATCAGAGCCGCTGTACGCAAACATGTGGTACGCATCAAAAAACGCTATCCGCTCATTATCCCTACCGTCTTCGTAGTATAAATCTTCCGCAAACCAACAGCTCCGCAGCAAAATGCTGCGCTGTTATTGTCAACATGCTATAATCACATCACATATACATACTGGTACCATCACCATCGTCCAGATACAAGAGGATGATGCACTATTTAGAGCAAAGAAGAATCATGAACCTCATAGAGATCGCAAAAGAGACATTACATATTGAAATCGAAGCACTGCAAGAGATGATACATCGGCTTGACGGAAACTTCCTCGATGCAGTCGAACTGATTTACAATACCAAAGGCAAGCTCATCGTTACAGGCGTAGGAAAATCCGGACTTGTCGGTGCCAAAATGGCTGCTACGTTTGCCTCTACAGGGACATCGAGTTTTTTCCTGCACCCCACCGAAGCACTGCATGGTGACCTTGGCATGATAGGCAAAGATGATACCCTGCTTGCGATCAGCAGCAGCGGAGAGAGCGAGGAACTGACTAAAATTTTACCGCACATCAAACGCTTTGAGATACCGCTTATCGGAATGACGGGCAACCAACACTCCTCGCTGGGACGGTATGCGGATGTCTGGCTGGATATTTCGGTTAAAAAAGAGGCCTGTCCTCTCAATACCGCACCGACCGCCTCCACGACCCTGACAATGGCACTGGGTGACGCGCTTGCTGTGGCACTGATGACCAAAAGAGGGTTCCGTAAAGAGGATTTCGCCTCTTTCCACCCCGGCGGTGCGCTGGGCAAAAAGCTTTTTGTCAAGATCAAAGACCTGATGCGCACGGAAAACCTTCCCGTCATTGGTGAAGACACACCACTTAAAGAAGCGATCGTAGTCATGAGCGAAGGGAAACTGGGAAATGTACTCATCACCGACCGGGAAGGCAAGCTAACCGCCCTGCTCAGCGACGGAGACCTTAGACGCGCCCTGATGAACGAACACTTCAGCATGGATGAAGCAGCCTATACATACGCAACCAAAGCACCCAAAAGCTGGCACAACACCGAGCTTTTGGCAAGCGAAGCACTGGAGATCATTGAAAATGAACGTATCCAGCTGCTTCCCATTACAACAGGCAAAGGACATATCATCGGTGTACTGCACATTCATGATCTGGTCAATGCCGGTATTAAAAGCACCTGAGAGAACACTATGAGACTCAACAAATATATTGCACACAACACCAAATATTCACGCCGCGATGCCGACAGGCTGATCGAAGCAGGCGAGGTAACACTCAACAAGCGCCCAATCAGGGAGTTCGGCTACGAAGTGCAGCCCGGTGATCGTATCTTTGTCAAAGGCAGACTGGTCAAGGAGAAAGGCAATGAAGTAACCGTTATTGTCTACAATAAACCCAAAGGGGTACTCGTAACCAAAAAAGATGATCGTGGCCGTACAACCATTTACCATAAGCTTCCGGGCAAATTCAGGCACTTTATACCTGTAGGCAGGCTCGACTATGCGTCGGAAGGACTTTTACTCTTAACGGACAATACAGAGGTTGCTACAGCCCTTATGGAGAGCAAGCTTGACCGTACCTACAATATTAAGATAGACAAACCGCTGACACAGGAGATGGTTACAGCTATGCAGGAGGGGCTGGTACTCGATGATGCCCGTGCCGGCGCACACGAAAAGAGTAAAATCTACAGTATGGAGTTCGCCCCGTTTGTCAGCTTTGAAATTCGCTCCGAAGGCAAAAGCTTCACCAAACTTCGTGTCACCATCAACGAAGGGAAGAACAGAGAACTTCGACGTTTTTTCGCCCACTTTGATGCCAAAGTACTTGACCTTAAACGTGTAGCCTTCGGCGGTATAGAACTTAACAATCTGCCCACCAACAAGACGCGCTTTTTCAGCAAACGCGAGTATGATGACCTGCATGCCTTTCTCAAGCAGCACAGAAAAGCGCAGAAAAAAACCGACAAAGAGATACAGCAAGACGCATGAGTACCTTTGCGCTCAAATACCGCCCCCAAACCCTTGAGCAAATCATCGGACAGGAACATCTCCTTGGCAAAGAGGGGGTGCTGCGCAAGCTGATCGAAAGCGAAACCCTCACCCACACCTTCTTTTACGGACCGCCCGGCTGCGGCAAAACCACCCTCGCCCGTATCATTGCCAAAAGCCTCGACAGACCTTTTTACGAAATGAACGCCACCTCGTTCAAAATCGAAGAGGTTCGCAAAATATTTAAAGAGTATGCCAATGCGCTGCAAAAACCGCTGATCTTTATCGATGAAGTACACCGACTGAGCAAAAACCAGCAGGAGGTACTGCTACCGTATATGGAAAACCATACCGCACTCATTATCGGTGCTTCAACGGAGAACCCCTACTATTCACTCACCGCTGCCATGCGTTCGCGCTCCCATCTTTTCGAACTGCTCGCCATACCTGAAAAGGCAATGCAAACCCTCCTTGAAGAGATACTGCACAAAGAGTCTATTGATGCGGAGGATGATGCCAAGACCTACCTTGTACATTCCAGAGGAGGAGATGTCCGTGCCATGCTCAACCTACTGGAGAGCGCCTCTGCCGTTGCCTCCCCAGTCACCCTCCCCCTGCTAAGGCAGATACGCCCCCATGCCATACAGGCAGGTTCCAGTGAGAGTGAAAGCCACTATGAGCTTACTTCCGCCATGATCAAAAGCATCAGGGGGTCCGACATCGATGCTGCCCTCTACTACCTTGCCCGACTCATAGAGGGTGGGGAGGCTGCCGAATTTATTGCCAGACGGCTTGCCATCCTTGCCAGCGAAGATGTGGGCAATGCCAACCCCAATGCCCTTACCCTCGCCGCCTCTGCACTGGATATTGTCAGACACATCGGCTACCCCGAAGCGCGCATCACCCTCTCTCAGCTCGTCATTTACCTTGCCTCCTCTCCCAAATCCAACAGTGCCTATGAAGCGATTAACAGGGCACAAAAGGTGATCAAAAACGGTGAAATATACCCTGTACCCGAGCATATCAAAACCCATGCGAAAAACTACAAATACCCCCACAGTTATGGCGGATGGGTCGCACAAAACTACCTTTTGCACTCTATGCACTTTTATGAAACCAAACAGATAGGGTTTGAAAAAACACTCTATCAGTGGCACCAAAAAATCATCTCCAAAGATTCTTCCGAAATGCATTAATCTATCACAATTTTGCCACATTCATATGCTATAATGTAACAATAAACAAAAGGAGTTAGCATGCGGAATACCACATACAGAAAACAGGTCGTTTCCGCATTTATTATTGCCCTGCTGACAGGATGTACCGGCAATGAAGCCGTACCAAACAATGCCACGCAAACCGGTATTGTAACGGGTGCTGTTGCCGGTTCCGTCATAGGCTACAACAGCGGTCATCACCGAGGAACCAATGCAGCGTTGGGTGCTGTTGCCGGCGCAGCTGCAGGGGGTCTCATAGGCAATGCCGTCGACAGCAACAATCCGCCACCGCAAAACACAGGCGGATGGCATGAATAAACATAATAGTCAAATAAAAAAAGGAGTTACCATGTTAAAACCATCACTAATCGTATGTGCCGCGGCACTGCTGATGCTCAACGGCTGCTATCAGGAGCCGGGTCTGGTACAGGACAACAGCTATGACCGTACCAAAACAGGTGCACTGACAGGAGCACTTGCCGGTGCTGCTATAGGCTACAATACCAAAGGTCACCATAAAGGAGAACGCGCTGCCATCGGTGCGCTTCTCGGTGCCGCACTCGGCGGTGCAGTAGGTTACAGTATGGACGAACAGGCAAATGCCGTTGCCAAGGCACTTGGAACAAGAGTCAACAACGATCCGCTTGCGGTACTCGACCCGGAAAACGAGATCATCGTCTCAAAATATCCTGACCATGTACGCATCATGTTCCGCGATGACATGATGTTTGCTACCAACTCGGCACGCCTTCAGCCACATGCTGTCAGAAAAGTTGAGAAAATTGCTTATCTTCTGCAAAACTATCCGCAAACGGTTGTCGGTGTAGCCGGATTTGCCGATGACAGGGGAAGCTACGAGTATAATCTCGGACTCTCGGAAAGACGCGCAAGAAGTGTTGCAAATCTGCTCTCAGTCAACGGCCGTCCTTTGGTTAAAGGGTGTTCGTGGGAAAAGCCTATTGCACCAAACAACAGTGCCAGAAACCGTGCACTCAACAGAAGGGTAGAGGTGTATTTGTATGCTGACAGAAATGCCATGACCGACCCCTGCCGATAGGCAGGTGTGAGACTATTTGAGTTTTTCAAGTGCCCTTTTTGCCTGTTCGGCATTCATGGCGCCTGAAAAGAACTTGTCCTCGACTGTCTGTATCTGCTTGTTTAACTTTTGAAGCAGCACTTCACCTCTTACACGGTTTTTCACAAACGCTCTCATGGTATCAAAGTCAGGGAAAAGGTCAAGAAACTCCTCACGAAGTTCACTGCTGTTCCAGGCTTCTATCTGTGTTTTGGGGTCAGCCAATGTGACATCAAGAATCGATTGTCCTATGCTGTCGGTCTTAATATATTGATCGAATTTGTGCTGCTGCTCATATTCACTGTCTCTAAAAACCTTGTCTTCCTTCTGAATATCTCCAATATAGGTGGTGATTGCATAGAAAAACCCGATGCCAAGCAATATGTAGACCAGTAATGATTTATCCATAACTATTGTGCTCCCTGTCAATAAAGTACTTTATTATACAATGATTTTTACAGAAAATATACAACAACACAGCCTTTATTTGGCTTTAGTGGTTCCAAACAGAAGGAGTTTTTGTATTGTCTGCCGTTCTCTGTCAATTCTCCAAAAGAGAGGAGATCAATAAGAGAATCCCGCCTGGAAGAGTACCCTATAGTCTTTATTGTCTTTTGTTTCAATACTCGAATCTTTGACTTTGAATGCCGCCTGAACCTTGGAGAAGAACTTTTTATAGCTGCTATAGATACCAATACCGGCATCTTGGACCGTAACATCACTGGAGGTGTCGACAAGTGTCTCAGATGCCCATATCCGGCCATAATCATAAAAGGTTCCAAAAGTATTTTTAAGTCCGCCAATTTGGGGAAGTTTGTATTTTCCCTCTATATTGACAAAAATACCGTTTGAATCATAGACACTGCCCTCTTCATAAAGCTTGACACCGTTCATCCCGCCGATAATAAATGATTCACTGTCATCAAGGTTCTTGTTGTTGAATGCATATTGGGATCTAAATTGGGAATCGAGGCTAAAGGATTTTGTGAACTTCAATGAGTTGTTGTAGTTAAAATTCAACTTCGTGTAGGAGCCTTGTGTATTTACACTCTTACGGTCCAACTCCTCTTTAAAGGGGTCATCAAAACTCAAATGACCCGTTGTCACACCCAAAAAGAGTTTGTGGTATGTATGCAGATCGGCCATCTGGTAGTCTTTTAGTTCAATATCCATACCCAATGTGGCCGAATAGGACTTTTTCTTGTCATTTGTCACAAAAAAATCATTGGTGACCTCTTCGCTGATATTATTGTTCCGAACAGACAGAAAAAGATCGTTTTTACCGTTCTCCATAGTTGTTAAAGGATAGGTGATCTTTCCTTCAACCGCATCGAGTGACCCGACCCCTGTTGCTCCCGGAAAAGGGGATTCAAGCGTATAGTTCGTATTGATATAGGAAGCTTCAAGACGTATATCGTTCCATGGTAGCGTATAGGCGTAGGTTGCCTGTCCTCCTATGAGATCTTCACTGGTATATATACCGAACAGCTTCAGTTGGTCCCTGCTGGAAAAAAGCGCATTGATATTCGCGCCGGACATCACACGGTATTCACCCGTAGCATCATCTCCGGCATTGTCAACCAGTCCCCAAACCGTATAATCTTTGGCTGAAGATTCTTTTTTTGCTGCACCGAATGTTGTCATTGTTGCATTATTTTGCATATCTGTTGGAATTACAGGCATGGAAGCGCCGCAAAATCCGTTACTGCATGAACCTGCAACCAAAAAATCTGTCGCAAAAAATACAATCATCCATTTTTTTACTCTGTGTGGGAACATCATCTTCCTTTTTTGTCGTACAATATGTATAGTATATCATAATGAATCTAGAAAGTTTTTGTAATATGTAATAAAAAATAGATAGTGTAAAATAAAGTTCGCAA
>JAUUDF010000001.1 GCA_030826885.1 Sulfurovum sp.
CTCAGATAGACCTTGACATCAGTTATCGTTATTCGTTGAGTGAAATGGATGAGATGGATCATACCGGAAGCATTGTGTTCGGCTTTAACTACCTCTTTTAACAGTAAATAGTAAGGATAAGCAAATGAAGAAAAGCCTACTTTTTGGTTTTACAATACTCCTTGCTTCAGTAATGATGACAGGATGTGGAAGTGACAATAAAGTTGATGGTGGCAAAACACCTGCTGTAGAAGATACCTATACAATGACCATATCTGATCCTATCGATTCAAGCATTGAAAACGGTGTGATTACCACTACATTTTCTGTAGTGGCACAAAATGCAAATGGTCGGCCGGTTTCGGGATTGAGCTTGGAAAAAAGCGTTGTAGTGACATGGAAACTCAGTTCAGACTATGGAACCATCATTGGCGGCACCCCTACAAGTTTTGTAGACTTGACCCAGAACTATATGGCATCAAAGGTCAATGCCGGTGATGTTCTGCTTGTATTCGCAACACCGGGGCATACGGATCCTTCATACCTGGGTAACTGGAGAATTGCCGGTGTATCTGATGCCAATACTGTGACATTCGCTCCGGAAGTGCTTTACAATCTGGAGACAATGGATGGACTCTCTTATGTTATTGGCTCGCCAAGCACAATTGTTCAAGGCTCTCCGGCTACAGTGTATATTCAAAATCCTGTGAAGCAGCCAGGAGAAACATCGTCATCAAACCCAAGCAATGCCGAAAAGGGAACCACACTGTTTGAAGTGGTCTATCCTCAAATACTTGCAGGTGCGAATGTCTGTATAGGGGTTCATACAACAGGTATTAGAAGCGGTACTGCAAGATGCGGTATTGTTTTGCCGGGTGCTTCTGATTCAAATACATCAAGTTCCAGCAGCTCAAACTAATTACAAACAGAGAAGAAGGACCCTCCCCTTCTTTTCTTTAATCTCCTCTTTCTTAATTTTCTACTATAATTTCGTACCATATTTCAACTATCAGGCAAGAGAATGATCGATCTTAAATATCTCCAGAACAACTTTGAAGAAGCCAGTGTGAAGCTGCAGAAAAAAGGTGTCGATTCCCAGACACTTGAAAAACTCAAAAGCCTTTTTGCCGAGCTCAAAGCTGCCAATGCAGCCCTTGAGAGTGCCAAAGCCGAGCAGAACAGTATGTCCAAGCTATTTGGTCAGTATAAGCGAGAGGGCAAAGATATCGCCGAGCTCAAAGCAAAAGTCGATGCCAACAAAGAGGCGATGGTGCCTCTGCAAGAGAAGGCGCGTCAGGCAGAAGTGGCATTGTATGAAATTGCTTTGGCAATTCCAAACTTTCCTGATGATAATGTCCCGGTAGGGGAAGATGAAGAGGAGAATGTGGAGTTGCGCAGGGTGCTTGAGCCACGCAGTTTTGACTTTGAACCGTTGGAGCACTGGGCACTGGCGGAGAAGAACGGATGGATAGATTTTGAAAGGGGAGTCAAGCTTGCCAAGAGCCGTTTCTCTGTACTCAGAGGAGATGCGGCACGGCTGGAGCGTGCATTGATCAATTTCTTCCTTGATACCAACAGGGAAAAGGGTTTTGAAGAGCTCTGTGTACCCTTTATGAACAATGCCGCGATGCTTCAGGGTACAGGACAGCTGCCAAAGTTTGAGGAGGACCTCTTCAAGATAGAGGATGAAGATCTCTATCTGATTCCCACAGCGGAAGTACCACTGACCAATATGTATCATGATGAGATACTCTCTGCTGAGCAGTTGCCGGTACTAATGACCGGATATACCCCGTGCTTCAGAAAAGAGGCGGGCAGTGCCGGACGTGATACCCGTGGGATGATCCGTCAGCATCAGTTTGACAAAGTGGAGATGGTCGCTATCGCGCATCCAGAGAAGAGTGATGAAATCTTCGAGATGATGGTACAGAATGCTTCTGATATCCTCACGGCATTAGGGCTGCCTCACAGGGTTGTAGAGCTTTGTACCGGTGATCTCGGCTTCTCTGCAGCACGTACGATAGACCTGGAGGTCTGGCTGCCCGGTCAGAACAAATACCGTGAGATCAGTTCGATCTCCAATACCCGAGATTTTCAGGCACGACGTGCCAAAATACGTTTCAAAGACGGCAAAAAGAACAGACTGGTACATACCCTCAACGGCTCTGCTCTAGCCGTGGGACGTACACTGATTGCAATCATGGAGAATTACCAGAATGAAGACGGGAGCATTGAAATACCAGAAGTACTCAAAAAATATATGTAAATAAGGTAGCAAACAGTAGGAAGCAAGGAGCAGTTAAGGGAGGGTCCACAAAATTTGCTACTTGCTACTTGCTACTTGCTACTTGCTACTTGCTACTTGCTACCTACAAAATAACCTTTTTAGGTCTCTCTTTTAATTTTCCGGCCATACTCAAATAACTGTTCAGCGCACCGATATAGGCTCTGGCGGATGCGAGCATGGTATCAAGATGAAGTCCGTGTCCGATGACAGCGGGCTCATCGTTAAAGCTGACTTTGACGGTAACATTGGCAAGTGCATCTTTGCCTTCCGAGACAGATTTTACCCTGTACTCATCGAGTCTGCCTGTAAAGCCGGTAATACGGTCTATCGCTTTGAATACGGCATCGATGGTACCGCCTCCGATACTGGCGTCGATGATCTCGTCGTTCCCTTTTTTGATTTTAACTGCGGCGCTCGGTACCCCTTCACTGCAATCCATAAGCTGAAGAGAAACGATCTCAAAGACCTGTTCGGCTTTGGTCATCTCATTGGTTACCAGAGCACGGATGTCATCATCGTAAATCTCTTTTTTGCGATCTGCCAAGATTTTGAATCGCTCAAAGGCTCTATTGAGCGCATCTTCTTCGAGGGTAAAGCCCAATTTCGCCAACTTGTCTTTAAAGGCAGCACGTCCGGAGTGTTTGCCAAGCACAAGGGTATCGCTCTGATCGAGTCCGATGTCTTCCGGTTTCATGATCTCGTAGGTCTCTTTGTGCTTGAGCACACCATCCTGGTGGATACCGCTTTCATGGGCAAAAGCATTTTTACCCACGATCGCTTTGTTGGGCTGTGGCTCGATACCTGTGATCGTAGCGATGAGACGACTGGTCGGATAGATCTCTTTGGTATTGATACGCGTATCAAAATCCTTGAAGACATCCGAGCGTACCTTCAGTGCCATGACGATCTCTTCAAGTGCGGCATTTCCGGCACGCTCACCCAAACCGTTGATGGTGCATTCTACCTGCCTTGCCCCCTGCATGATCGCTTCAAGCGAGTTGGCGACGCCCAACCCAAGATCGTTGTGGTTGTGTACGGAGATGATGGCGCGTCCTTCGACATAGTCACTCATCTCTTTGACCATCACGCCGATCTCGAAAGGGAGTCTAAAGCCGACAGTATCAGGCAGGTTGATCGTTGTCGCACCTGCTTCGATAACCGCGTCTGCGATCTCTTTCATGAAGCCGATGTCCGAGCGTCCTGCATCTTCACAGCTGAATTCGACATCGTCGACGAAAGTGCGTGCATAGGCAACGGCACCGGCGGCACGTTTAATGACCTCTTCGGGTTTCATTTTGAGTTTGTACTCCATATGGATGGGGCTGGTAGCGATGAAGGTATGAATACGCTGCATCTTCGCTTTGGCGATCGCTTCACCGGCTGCCTTGATATCACTCTCAATGGCACGTGCAAGAGAACAGACAGTAGAGTTGCTTACCCGCTGTGCGATCTTGTCAATAGCATCGAAGTCTCCGGGACTTGCTGCCGCAAAACCTGCCTCAATGATGTCTACACCAAGTTTTTCAAGCTGTGCCGCGATCTGTATTTTCTCTTCGGTATTCATAGAGGCACCGGGGCTCTGCTCTCCGTCTCTAAGGGTTGTATCGAATATTTTAATGGTATTGGTTTGCATGGTATTTGCCTTTATCATAGTAACAACGCACACAAAGGTGCAAAAAATTACCTAATTTTACCCAAATAACGGTTAATTAGGAACGCAGTATAACGGATTGGTAAATAGTGATATTATAGAGAGAGAAGTAGCAGGAGAGATGCATCTTGTGTGAAAATGGTATGTGTATGTATGATTGTTTTCATCATCGTTCTCCTGACATTTTTGGGAAGTATATCATAAATAAAAAGAAAAAACAAGGGATAAAAGTTATCGTTTAAACTGAATACGTCTGGTATTGAACATGTAGAGTGTACGTAACGGTCCGTAAAGGACATAGGCAAGAACGATCAGGGCAAATCCTTCAGCAGAGAAGAGATAGAGCAAGGAGCTACAGAGTACCAGTACAATCATGGTTTTGAATACGATCGGCTTGTCAAGTTGTATTTTTTTGAAAGAGGGATAGCGGAAGTTGCTGACCATAAGCAGTGAGACTCCCAGTGTCACAAATAGCATAACGGAAGCGTAGGTGTGCAGGTGATATTTGTTCAGAAGCAGTATCCACATGGCTACAAAGATCGCTGCAGTAGGGATAGGCAGTCCGATGAATACATTGGGATCTGTCTTTGCCGTAGAGATGTTGAACCGTGCCAGACGGATTGCTCCGAAAATGACATAGAGTGCCGAGACAAGGATGCCGAAGCGTCCATAGTCATACCCTGCAAAAAAATACAGCAGCATGGCAGGCGCAATTCCAAAGGAGATGATATCGGCAAGGGAATCGA
>JAUUDF010000014.1 GCA_030826885.1 Sulfurovum sp.
GGAGAAAAAGATCGTACATCCAGTGCCATTGACTGTGAATTGCATAAAGCAGCAACATCAACCGTCTTTATGCTAACACAACTTGGTTAGCAGACCCCATCCCCTACGGTGATGGGGTCTGCTAAATTTATTATAGGAGGATGGAATATGAAAAAAGCAATGCTCTTTATCGCAGTTGTTGCGATGACAACACTCTTTGCGCAGGCAAACGACATGGACAAGATGGAAGCAACCGTCGATCAGATCATGCAGGATGCCAAAAGTATGGCACCGGCACCCCAAAAAGATGTTACTCCTTCTGCAGAAGATGAGAAAAACAATACCAAAGAAGAAACACCCTCCGAAGAACAATAATCCTTCTTCATCGAAACATTTCAAAGTCTCCCTTGTCAGGTTCCCGACATTGTGTCGGGAACCTGTTCTCTTCCAATAAAACACAACAAAAAAAGTAATACTCGGGTAACACTCCTGCTGTACAATATTTTTAACAACAAACCTTATGCAACAAAGGAATATAGATGCTGAAACATTTTACCCCCGTACTGTTCTCTTTTTTTGAACTTCTGTCACTGCAAGCATCCACCACAGAAGCAAAACAGCAGTTTACCGTTACACATATCATGCTTGAGAGACTGCAGAGCGAAGACCTCCCTTCTTTGTCCGAGTATCCTTCTGCAGCAGACCAGAACGATACAAACTATCGAGGAGGTGACATCACATCATAATGAAGGCATCACCGGGTTTTGATGACCATACTACTCCTTCCTTCTTCATTGGCATATTCAAAACCCGCGACTGCAGAAGGTACCCTCTTACTTTATATTTTCTAAATAAAAACTTATGTATACTGTAGTAGACTGGTGTCATTTCATTTGATGACACATGCAGATTGTAATGGAGTTTGATGTGAAACATATTATTTTATTGATAGGCCTCTTTATCATGCAAGGGTGCAGTATCAATCAACTTTTTCTGACTGACGAAATAGACAAAGTCACCATTGTCAGACATACTCCGTATCTTAAACATAACAGAGCCTACTTTACACGCGACACCCTCAAGCTTCTGGGGCATAAAAAACCATACCAACTGTTTTTGAACCCAAAAACACACGACCTCGGTGTACTGCTTCATCGGGGAGAGAATTATACGCTGTATCATTTTTTCTCCCCTCCAAAGACATCCCGGTTTCATGGAACTCTGAAAAAAGTGCGTGCTATGTTGAAAAAACAGGGATACAAAGCACTCGAAAATGCAACGCAAGGCGGTTACGTCGTACATACCGGTCCCAGACGCTATAAGGGAGTCAAGACGTACCTCATCGATATCACCGACTACTCACGGCTGAAAAAGGAGTATGAAAAAGTAATCAGAACCTATAACACTCAATCGCTCTCCTCTCTTAAAGACACTCTGCCAAAGTCGATGATAGAGCCCTACCTGCGCTACTACTGGCAGCGTGCAGAGGATGAAACACAGAAAAAGGCACTCAGACGTATTGAGGAAAAGCTCCATATTGTACTTGAACAGTCAGAGACACCCGTACAGATACCGCTCTCCGAGCAGACTCCTTATCACTACTACCGCTATCGCGCCTCCATGTATGAACTGGGGAATTACCTTAACAGTACAGAGAGCAGAGCTGCTCTCACACCCGCACAATATACCATTTTGCAGCACAGACTTCAAATACTTCAGCAAGAGAAACTTCTTGAGGAGGGCTCCCTGGAAACTCTCATTGCTGCCTATGAGAAGAACCATGATCCCCGTTTCAAACAGCGTATTCTCGAGCTTTTAAAAAAAGAGCGTGCTAACTGACAATACGTGAAATATCGAGCCTAAAAACACTGCCTTTGGCTTTCTTGCTCTCTACCTCGATGCCGATACCCATTTCCTCGCACAGCTTTCTGACAATGTGCAGCCCGATGCCGATCCCTCTGTCCTGCTCTTTATAGTAGCGCTCAAATATCTTTTTGGGATGTTCTATCCCCTTGCCGGTATCTTCTATTTTTAATGTAGCCCCTTCCAGCCTCACCAGCACCTGTCCGTTGGGTTTATTGTATTTGCTTGCATTGCTCAGCAGATTGTCCACTACCCGGACAAATGCATCTCTGTTTGTATGCACTTTAAGCGATGCCACCTCCGAATGAAAAACAATATCAGGATAGAGCACTTCAAAATAGGGCAGGCGTTCCTGAAAGACAGAGGCGATATCGAACGTCTCAGCCTGTGTCTGTATGCCCTTTAGGAATGCCTGCAGGTTGTGTTGGAGTGCCAGCATGGTTTCAATATTATTCTCCAGCCTTTCTACCCTGGTATTCTCTCCTATCTCCTTGCGAAAGAGTTTCAGGTTTATTTTCATAGAACTCAACGGTGTGTTAAAGTCATGCAGAATGTCCTTGACGAACTCTTCATTCAAACGCAAAGCACGCCGAAGCGGCATCAGAGCATACACTGCAAAAAGCAGTGAGACTGCCGCTGCAATAAGCGTGTAGAGCAAAAACTGCTTCTGCAATGCTGACTCTTCCTTTTGCAACGCTGCCTCATAACGTGCTTTAGGGTATACCACTTTCATTAAAAACTTCTCTGCCTTGGGAACGGTAAAGTAGCTGTAGAAACTCTCCACATCTTTATAGAGAAAATTTTCCTCTTTCTCTTTGCTTCTCTCCACAAAGTCTGTCTTCATCCCCTCGCACTCGATCGTATAAGCGCACAGACGCATCTGCTCATGTATCCGCTGCTTAAGAGTGCTTTTTCTCTCACTGAACTCATACCAAATATTGATCGCAATGAGTACCTCAAGCAGCAGAAAGAAAATGAGAAAGCTCTTCAGGAGCGATTCAAACTCATAGGTTTTCAATCATATACCCCTGTCCGCGCACATTCCTGATCTCGATCCCGAGTTTGCTTTTGAGTTTGGCAAGATTGACCCGAAGGGCATTGGCATTGGGCTGCTCAAGAAAGTCCATAAGGGTATAGCTGTCTACGATTGTATTGGCACGCATGATGAGTGTATGCAAAAGGTTTGCCTGCACTTCGCCCAGCGTGATGATCTCCTGGCCTTTCTGCACGGTTTTATGCAGGGGATCATACACAAGGTTTCCAATCTCTATCAGGCGCTCATCACTTTCGTATTTACTCTTGATGCGGATGACAAGCTCTTCCGGGTCGAAAGGTTTTTTAATGTAGTCCTCCGCACCAATACGGAAAGCTTTGGAGATGGAGTTGATATCGGTCAGTGCCGTAATGTAGATCGCTGGTGTTTCATCTCCTGCTTCCTTGAGCGCTTCGAGGACATCAAAGCCGTCTGTGTCAGGCACATTGACATCAAGTATGTAAAGATCATAGGTATTGGAAAAGGTAAGGTCGAACACATCTGTTCCCCGATGTGCCGTATCGACCCGGTAGCCCTCGCTCTCAAGGTACTCTTTCAGACTCTCACACAGGATCTTGTCATCTTCAAGCAGGAGTATATTCATCATTCCAAAGAGTATAGGGTAAAAATATTAACCATGTATTACCCGCCTCTACTCTGCCACCATCACGACATCACCCTGCTTGACGATATGCAGTGACTTGTCTATCTGTTTGACATCGCTGCTCTCAGAGATGATTACCGGAGTAATCGTACTTTTGGCATGCTCTGAAAGGTAGGCAAGGTCTGCCTCTATCACAGGGTCACCTGCATTGACCTTCGCTCCTTCTTCCACCAGCCGTTCAAAGCCTTTGCCTTCCAGTGCCACCGTGTCAAGGCCAATGTGCACCATCACTTCAAGGTCTTTGTCGTTCCGGATGCTAAATGCATGGTTGGTAGAGAAAATTTTACTCACTGTTCCCCCGATTGGGGCACAGAAAGTACCGCTTGCAGGGTTGATGGCCACACCGTCACCAACCATTTTCTGTGAAAACACTTCGTCGGGTATCTCTGTAATATCGACGACCTGTCCGTCAACCGGGGAGAGAAGCTCCCGTTTTTTACGCTTTAAAAATCCAAACATTCCTACTGCTCCTCTTTACGTTCATAAACTGTTTCACCGTCTATAATGGTTGTTATAATACTGAAATCTTCATCAAATATCACTATATCTGCCGGCATGTCCACGGAGAGACTCCCACCACCGGTTCCCAAGAGTTTCGCCGGTGCTTCCGTTACGCTGTAAATACATTCGGGAATACGCATACCCGTAACCCGGTGCATATTGCGCAACGCTTCGTTCATCCGCAGCACACTGCCCGCAAGCGTGCCGTCCGGGAGTACCGCTTTGCCTTCGAAAACCTTCACTTCCTGTCCGCCAAGGTCGTATGTACCGCACTTCATACAGCCTGCACGCATCGCATCGGTAATGAGTATCATCTTCTCCTGTTTCATACGCTGCGTCATCCGCAGCAGCGAAGGATGCAGGTGAATCCCGTCGGCAATCACATCACAGGTAACGTCACTGTCAAATACCGCACCGACAATACCGGGCGTACGATGATGGAACGAAGACATGGCATTAAAAAGATGTGTCGCATGGGTGATACCCTCTGTAAAGCTCTGCATCGCCTGCTGATAGTCGGCATTAGAGTGCCCGATGCTTAATACAATGTGCGGGCACCTCTCATGAAGTTGCTGCATAAATGTCTCTGCACCCTCCATTTCCGGTGCCATCGTGATCATTTTAATCATATCGAGATGTTTTTCAATGGAAGAGATACAAGGGCGTTGTACATAGTGGGCATCCTGTGCACCATGTCTTTTGGGATTGATGAAAGGCCCTTCAAGGTGTACCCCGAGCAGTTTCGCCCCCTTTAGTTCCGACTGCATCTCTCTTGCCGCCTCAACAGCACGGTCAATGTCTGTCTGGGGCATGGTCATGGTTGTTGCGAGAAATGCGGTCGTTCCGGTCTGAGGGAGCGTGTTTGAAATAGTGTGAAGCGCCTGGGGTGTCGCATCCATAACATCTGCCCCGCCGCTGCCGTGTATGTGAATGTCAATAAAGCCTGCGCTCACATAGGCACCTCTGGCATCTATGCACTGTACGCCATCGAGGTTGACATGCGTGTCAATCGAATGGATGGTATCGTCAAAGAGGATGACACCATTGTCAACAACCATGTTTCCAACAATGATTTTTGCGTTGATAATCGCTTTGATATGCATCCTCCCCGCAGTTACGCTTTCGATGCTTCGAGCTGCTCTTTGAGCACCCTTTTGAGTATTTTCCCTGTCGCATTTTTCGGCAGCGCATCGATCACATGGATCTGTTTGGGCTGTTTAAAGTTGGCCAGATGTTCACGCAGATGCTTCTTCAGCCCCGCTTCATCAAGTGCCTCTGTCTCTTCATCAAGCTCTACATAGGCTACCGGTATCTCTCCGCTCTTTTCATCGGCGATCCCGACCACGGCAGAGGCTTTTATGCCCGGGAAGCGGTCGATACACTCTTCTATCTCGCGCGGGTAGATGTTGATGCCCTTGGAGATAATAAGATCCTTTTTCCTGTCTACGATGAAAAGGAACCCCTCTTCATCCATGTAACCCATATCGCCTGTCAACAGCCAGCCATTGACAATGGTCTCCGCCGTCGCATCCGGACGGTTGAGATAGCCCTGCATGACATGGTCGCCATAGGTGATAATGTCACCTATCTCGCCCCTTGGCAGCTCCTCCATCTCCTCATTGACAATTTTGATTTCATAGCCCGGAAGTGCTCTTCCGACAGAGCCTGGTTTCTGTTTCTCAAAAGTATTGATGCAGACTGCCGGACTCGCTTCACTCAAGCCATACCCTTCAAGCAGTGTGGCACGTTTGAACTTTTTCGCCATGGCATCGAGGGTCTTGGGCTGCAGTGCCGCTGCACCGGAAATAAATGCCCGTATACGGTTGAACCACATGAAGTACCACGGCAGTTTCGCTTTTGCAAGGGCATTGTAAACATCCGGTATGCCAAAGAAAATACTCACCCGCTTCATGAGTGTCTGCTTGAAAATATTGGAGAAGGGCTGAATAGATCTAATGATTACGATGCTCGCACCTACATACAGCGGCAAAATGACACCGACAGAGAAGGTAAAGGAGTGGAACATCGGCAAAAAGATGATCACCCTGTCTCGACTGGTTACATTAATAGCAAGCCTGCCACTCTCTGCATTGGAGAGTACATTACGGTTGCTGAGCATCGCCCCTTTGGGTCTGCCGGTCGTTCCGGAGGTGTAAATGATCACTGCAGTATCGTCCAGCCCCCCGTTGGCATAGGCGGCATCACCCCATGTTCCTTCCCATACCGTTTCAAAACGGCTCTCTTCCGGTTCAATCTCGGCCGGGTTGCCTTCCCAGAGGATACTGCTGCACAATTTCCTCGCACGGGATGCATCCACCACTCTCTGGTGGATCGCCGATGCGATGAGCAGTCTGCTGCCGCTGTCTTCAAGAATGTAGCTGAGCTCATCCTCTTTTAAAAAGGTGTTGACGGGTACGACGATCGCACCGAGTTTGGAGATGGCGAAAACAGCATAAATAAACTCGGGTGAATTACGCAGAAACAGTGCTACACGATCTCCCTTTCCAAGCCCTTTTTGGGAGAGAAAGGCTGCAAGCATATCTGCTTTGGCAAGAATATCACGGTAGCGTATCTTCTCTTCGTCTGCAAAGAGGGCAACTTTACCTCCACGCTTTTTGGCATGGGTACGCACAATCTCGTAAAAATTGCTGAAAGGAAGTGCCATGTTAGAACTCGTATGCCAGTCCTATGGTTGTCAGGTAGGCACCGCCTCCGCTGAAACTTCCTCCCTGTGCGAGTACAGAGTTTGGATCGAAGTACTCTCCTTTTGCCAACGAGAACGGTTCTTTGTCGTCATACAGGAACGAGATCCCCCAACTAAGATTCTCAGTTTGCTGGTAGCGCATCCCCATCGTAAATATTTTCGCGTCACTGTCCGGCAGTTCAAACCCTACATGATCTTTCGGAACGGGGGTTTCATCCAACGCGAAGCCCATCATGACCGTGGTCTTGCCAAGTACCATGGTCGCACCCAGTCTGAAAGTATCGGTATCTTTCCAATTCTTGGGAATCGGCCGGTCAAAGACCGGAGCATAAAAACCGACATTCGAACCGTAGTTGAAGTCAAGGGTATCATACGCAGACCAGTAGGTACGTTCATAGTTGAACTCCAGGGTAAACGTTTTGTCCCATGTTTTCGAAACGGAAAGGTTCAGCGCTGCAGGAAGCGGCACAGAAACACTCGCATCTCCTCTGTAGGCAGGTCCTATACCGCTGAGTGCCGCTGTTCCTTCCTCATCAAGATCGATCTTGGAGCGGTAGGTTACCGCCAGTGCGATATCGTCTGTCGGACGGTAGCTCATTGCCAGGTTGTAACCGAATTCGACCGTATCTCCCTCCATGTCTCTTGCAAACGGTGCCGGTGCATAACCGGCCGCATAAATCGCGGCGGCATTGCTGCGTACAACCCCTTCACTGTATATCAGACGCAGACCGCCACCCACACTGAAGTTGTCCGCTACTTTGTAGGAGAAGCTCGGGCTAAGTTCAAGCACTTTCAGCGTAAACTCTTCCGCCGATGCTCTCTGAAACGGTGTATGCCATTTTTTTGTCAGCCCGCCAGGAGCCGTCAAACTTACACCCCATCTGAAATCGCCTATGGCATTGGAGACATAGTGAAGGTTCGGAATAAGAATATTCTCTTCCTCTGACTCTCCCGAAAGCGGTGCTCCAAGCGTATAGACATTGGCAGGCAGATGCGCGAGTGTCACACCGCCTTCAATATACTGTTTGTCATCCATAAACGCCATATTTGCAGGGTTGTAGTAAGCTGTATCAGCACCACTTGTGTGCGCTACGTAGGCAGCCCCCAGTGCCATGGAGTTGAGTGACTGTTCCGGTATTTTATAAGCCCCTGCCATCACTGCCGTTGCCGCGGCACCACTTAAAATGATCGTCTGTACCAACTTTTTCATGTTTCTTCCTTTTAATTACGTTTTTGTTCATAATGAACTTGCCTGAATCCCCCAAAGAGACTCAGACAAATCCCGGGCCACAGCACCTACGCTTCAACAAGCGCATAGAGCTGGCGTATCTCTTCGGGCCATATCTCCTCGTCGATCGTTTCAAGTATGAGCGGTATGTCATCCATACGCGGATCGTTCATAATGAAACGGAACGCGTCCCAACCTATCTCTCCCTGTCCCAGGGAATGATGTCTGTCTACTCTTGAACCCAGTTTGGGCTTGGAATCGTTAATGTGCATCCCCATCAAATACTCAAACCCGACAATGCGTCCGAAAGCCTCCATGGTCTCATCGTATGCTTCTTTGGTACGCAGGTCATATCCGGCGGTAAAGGTATGGCAGGTATCGAGGCAGATACCGACACGGCTCTTGTCCTCTACTTTGTCTATCAGGTGTGCCAGATGCTCAAACCTGTAGCCCAGATTGCTCCCCTGTCCTGCTGTATTTTCAATAACCAGTTTCACCTCTGAGCCTTCTGTAGCTGCAATGGCAGCATTCATTGACTCGGCAATCACATCCAGACAGGACAGCTCCGCCTCCCTCAGTTTCTCTTCATACTGCGGATCGCGTTTGGAAATCTTCACCAGGTGAGAACCCGGATGGAAGTTGAGCTTGTCCAGCCCAAGCTGTTCACAGCGTCGGAGTTCATCAATGAACGCTTCACGCGACTTTTCGAGCTTCTCTTCTTCGGGGTGCCCGAGATTGATCAGATATGAATCGTGCGGCAGTACATGCTTTGGGAGAATGCCGCTTGCCTCAAGATTGGCTTTAAATGCATCTATCGATGCCTGTGTCAGCGGCTTGGCAACCCACTGACGCTGATTTTTGGTAAAGAGTGCAAACGCCTTTGCACCGATATTTTTGGCATTGAGCGGTGCATTCTCCACACCGCCGCTGGCACTCACATGCGCTCCGACAAATTTCATTTTAACCTCTTGTCCGTTTGATCTTAATGGTGATATCATTGATTGTATCATGAAAAACCGTTTCATTATTTAAAACACGGTACTCTATCTTATATTTTCCCGGCTGACTAATTTTTTGTGTAAAGCCGTTACGCGTTACAGCCATTCCTTTGCCGCCAAATATTTTCTCCCCCTTTATGACATGCGCCAACAGATTCTCAGGATAGTACGCAGAAAGCACTTTGGCATTGAAACGTCCAAGCGGCAGGCAGGAGAGAAAGCTTGAACATACCCTCTCGGTGCCTATATCAAGCCGCATCAGTGCCTCACCGTTGCCGTAAATCTCCAGTCGGGTCATGCCGTCACCATAATAGATGAACCCCTGGTCTGCATAACGCAGCGCGGGACTTTTCCAGACAATATAGGCACTCTCCTGCATCTGAAATGCTGGTTCACCGCACCCGGCAATCCAGAGTACCAACAGCATCGCAACATATTTTTTCATTGGATCTCTCCGTTTTTAGTGCAAATTATACCCTAACTTAAGAGTCATTTAAGGACTCAGTTTATATAATTCCGTCCACAAGTTGTCAATGGCCCCTTCATCTAGCGGTTAGGATTCATGGTTTTCATCCATGCCACAGGAGTTCGAGTCTCCTAGGGGTCACCAACACTCTCTTTTTAGTTCATACTTCTATCACACACATAAACCAACTGACAAATCGTATACATAAATTGTCTATCACACTTAATATTCATATGAAAAGATATTTTACCAAGGGTCTAGATAACTTTATCACTGCTTCAAGCTTTCAGATGCCCAATATAATATAAAGCTCTACCTTTTCTTAGGTTTGCAATATCACCTGGGCTACCCCAGCTCGGTGGTACTGAAGTCAGTGGAAAACTGATTTCTTCATATGCCTTAAGGACTAGTTCTGAACAAAAGAAACTATTATCGCTTTCTTTGCCCATATCCACTTTTCCAGCCCATCTCTTGCAGTCTTCGCTCTTAAAAGCTGCTTCTTCTCAAGCATTGCTTGGACAGTGGTGACACCATCCTCCCCGTAAGTTGTAACGATGTACGAGGCGACTTCTGTGGAAACGATGTCGAAGTGGGCGAATTTGTTGTCTATGTGTCTGATGAGGTCATTCCAATTATGAGAGAAGAAAAATGATTGTAGAAAATGGTGGATCCTATCGGGATCGAACCGACGACCTCTTCGCTGCCAGCGAAGCGCTCTCCCAGCTGAGCTAAGGACCCATGAGGTTTTACGGAGAGGATTGTAGCATAAGATCGGTAAAATTACAAGCGTTTTAGATGTCTGTTTCGCTTACGACCAATTCTCCGCGTTTAAGTCGGGGGATGATCTCTGTCTTGATTTTCCGTATCAAATAGATTTTCTTCGAAGAGGGAAGCTGCGCATCATGTGGAATACGCTTGAGCTTCTCTTCATAGTGACGGATAAGCACGTTTCGCAGCGCAGCCTGAAGCTCCTCTTCACTCATCACTTTCAAGCTCTCATCGACTGCCAGTCCCATGAGGTGCGGGTGGTCTTTCTGTTCATTGATCAGGGCGGAGAAGAGAGAAGCATAGCCTCCGAACATCTCCACATCGACCACATCGAGTACCGAATCGATCAGTTCGGGTTTTTCAAGCAGTGTTTTGAGAATGCTCAACTGTGCCACGTCATCCCTGGGCTGGGAGAAGTTCTGCCGTGCACGTTCGGGTCTTGCCTGTGCGCCGAACATGGCCGGGGAGACCCCTATCAGCGTCGATGCCAACGGGATGTAGGCATCTTTGATGATCTGACTGAGCCCTGAAAGAAACTGCTTCATTGTTCCAAATGCCGCCTCTTTGGCACGCGGATCGTTCAGGTCGTACCCACCGGCGATCTTCTCCAGCACAAAAGGAATCAGCGGCTTGGCATCGCGCAACAGAGAGGCAACCTTTTCACTCTGCCCTTTGGCAATAAGATCTGCCGGGTCCTGTCCGTCCGGGAAGAGTACGACTCCGCCGTCAAAATTGGCATGGGCAAGCATCTGGGCAGCTTTCAGTGCCGCGGCAACGCCTGCCTTGTCTCCATCATAGGCGAGAATCACCTTCGGATCCCCCTTGCGCAGCAAGGGAAGGTGTTCACTTGTCAGTGCCGTACCGAGTGTCGCCACCGCCTCCGTAAAGCCTGCCTGATGGAACATCACCACATCAAGGTAGCCTTCACATACAATCAGTTTTTTGTTTTTGTAAATACTCTCTTTTGCAAGGTGGTAACCGTAAAGCAGCCGCGATTTGTTAAACAGCTTTGTCTGCGGTGAGTTGATGTACTTTGCCGGGTGGTTGGTAATGGTCCGGCCTCCAAATCCGACCGCTGCACCGCTGGGAGAGAAGATGGGAAAGGTGATACGCTCTACCAGCCTGACATAGTAGTGCCCGTCCTCTCCCTGTGCCAACACCCCCGCCTCGACCGCCTGCGGTCTTGGCAGTGAGGTGGCATCGAGAAATTTCATAGCCGATCTGCCGTCAGGGACATATCCAATGCCGAAACGCTCGATGGAGTTTTGAGAAACACCTCTCTCTTTGAGGTACTGTTTCGCTACCGTATGCCCTTCAAGGTTCTTCACATACCATCGCTGTATCGCCTCAAGTACCCGCTTGGCATCGGAGTAGTCCGAACTGCCCTTGGTATAGCGCAGCGAAAAATTGAACATCGACGCCAGTTTTTCGATAGCCTCGGGGTAGGTCAGCTTTTCGATCTCCATCATGAACTTGATGGCATCACCCCCGGCCCCACAGCCAAAACAGTGGTAGATCTGCTTGGAAGGACTGACCACGAACGAGGGTGTTTTTTCCCCATGAAACGGACAGTTCGCCTTGTAGTTCGCTCCTGCTTTTTTCAGCTCGACATAGTTGCCTATGACATCAACAATATCTATGGTGCTCTTGAGGGATTCTATGGAGGCGTTATCGATCATCATGCCTCCATTCTCGCCAAAGGCGAAGCTTCAGTGAGAGGAGTTTGAAAGGGACTTTGCCTCTTTTCAAGGAGACGGTCATAGCAAGCGTTATCAATCATACGGGTATTATATCTTATTTGCTATAATCTACCGAGAAAATTAGAAATTAGAAATTAGAAATTAGAAATTAGGAATGAGGAAATGACAAATACTATCCATAGCATGCAGTCCATCCCTCAATACTCAACGCTCAACGCTCAACGCTTCACCAATAAAAGCTTTTCGACAGAAAAGCATACCGGAACTATTCACTGTTCACTATTCACTATTCACTCCATCAAGCCATCAACAAGGATGGCTTGATGGAACACATTCTTCCCGCCTACAATGATCCGCTTTTTAGTATTCTGCTCATTGTTGTCATCGGTCTTATCATTGCACTGGCAACCTACGGATGGGGGCTCTACATACAGCAGAAAGAGGCGGGGAATCTGCTGAAGTTCCTCGACAAGTTCGACAGTGCGGAGTGTGCGCTCGATACAGATGATATGCCGTTCGCACCGCACATGTTCAAACCGCTGACCCTGCTTGCGAAGGCATTTGAGAACTCAGGTGAGTACCATAAGGCAATCAGTATCTACCTCTACCTCATCAAAAACAGCGAAAGCGACCCCGCCAAGACCGAACTGATGGAACGGCTCGGGATGACCTACATGCATGCGGGCTTCCTTGAGCGTGCACGAAGCATCTTTGTCGAGATACTCAGGAAAAGACCGAGAAACAAACAGGTGCTCTATGCACTGGGTGTGGTCTATGAAATGATGCAAGATTACGAAAAAGCACAGGAGATCATCGAACCGCTTGAACTGCTCGAAGAGGACACCTACACACTTAAAAAATTCCTCTCCTTCGCACAGCTTAACAGCAACAAAAATATGCCGACCGAAGAGAAGCTTGAGAGGCTGCAGAGACTACTGAAAGAGGAGCCTTCACTCTACCGCCAGATCATCTCCGCACTTCTGCGTCTTGACACCCGTATTGCCTGGGAGAACATTGATCCAAAGCGCATAAAAGAGATCCTCGATATTCTATGGTTCTTACCCAATTCACAACTCGATTTGGATATAATCTCGAACAATGCACAGCTGGGCACACTCTACTACGCCAAAGGGTATTTGCAAAAACCCATGGCACAAAGCGGCATTTTCTCGCTCGACCTGATTGCTAAGGCAAGAGAGAACGGTTTTGAAGATGCTTCCTTGCAGTTTTCCTACCTGTGCAAAAAATGCAAACAGAGTTTTCCTGTCTCGTTCGGACGCTGTCCCAACTGTATGGCGATCAACTCTATTGAAGTCGAGGAACAGATTGCAAAAGCAAGCACGCAAACGGATTACTCTCTATTCTGACGGCTCAAGCCTCGGCAATCCGGGTCCGGGCGGCTACGGCGGTATTCTTGAGTATAACGGTCATACAAAAGAGTATGCCGGCGGAGAAGCACACACGACCAACAACCGTATGGAGCTTCGCGGGGTCATCGAGGGTCTGAAGCTGCTCAAGGAGCCCTGTGACGTCGAAGTGGTCTCCGACAGTTCCTACGTCATTAGAGCCATCAACGAGTGGCTTGACGGGTGGCAGAAAAAAGACTTCAAAAAGGTCAAAAACCCCGATCTGTGGAAAGAGTATCTTGAAGTTTCTGCACCCCACCATGTGCACGGTACCTGGGTACGCGGACATGATGGACATCCGCAGAATGAACGCTGTGACACACTGGCCAGAGAAGAGGCCGAACGTATACAGGCAACGTTAGACTAACACACCAAGGAGCATAGATTATGACAGACTACAGTCAGCTTGAAAAACGACTGAACTATACCTTTAAGGACAAGCAGTTGATTATTGAGGCTTTGACACACAAAAGTTACAAAAAGCCTTACAATAATGAGCGGCTTGAATTTCTCGGTGATGCCGTACTCGACCTGATTGTTGGCGAGTACCTCTTTATGAAGTTTCCAAAATCCAACGAAGGGGTACTCTCCAAAATACGTGCCTCTCTGGTCAATGAGAGCGGTTTTACCCTCCTTGCCAACGCCATCAGTCTTGGGGAGTATATCTACCTCTCTCCTGCCGAAGAGAATAACAACGGACGACACAAGCCCTCTTTGCTTTCAAACGCTTTTGAGGCGGTCATCGGCGCGATCTACCTTGAGGCGGGTCTGGAGAAAGCCAAAGAGATTGCTATTACCCTGCTTGAAGCGGCACATCCGAAAATTGATCTCGACACCCTCTCAAAAGACTACAAAACGGCACTTCAGGAGCTGACACAGGCAACACACGGTGTCACCCCGCAGTATGATCTGCTGGGCGCTTCCGGGCCTGACCATAAAAAAGAGTTTGAGATCGCCGTAACCCTCAACGGCAAAACCATCGCTTCGGCCAAGGGCAAAAGCAAAAAGGATGCCCAGCAGAAGGCCGCCAAGATCGCACTGGAGGTACTCAAATCATGAACACATTCGGAAAACGCCTGACCCTGACCACCTTCGGCGAATCTCACGGCAAAGCAATAGGCTGCATCCTCGACGGCGTACCCGCAGGTCTTGCCATCGACGAGGCATTCATCCAGTCTGAACTTGACAGACGCAAACCAGGCAAAAGCAAACTCGAAACCGGACGCAAAGAGGATGACAAGGTTGAAATACTCTCGGGGACCTTTGAAGGATTAAGTACCGGTACTCCCATTGCAATGGTGATCTTCAACACCAATCAAAAAAGCAAAGACTATGCCAATGTCAAAGATCTCTTTCGCCCCGGGCATGCCGACTTTACCTACTTTCACAAGTACGGGCTCAGAGACTACCGCGGTGGCGGCAGAAGCTCCGCAAGGGAGACTGCCGCGCGTGTCGCAGGCGGTGCAATCGCCAAACTGATGCTCAAAGAGATGGGCATTGCCATAGAGAGCGGTCTGTGTGAAGTCGACGGCATAAAAGCCCAGAGCATCGACTTTGCACATGCCAGAATCTCCAAACTCTGTGCACTCGACCCTGACAAAGAGAGCGAGCAGGAGGCTGCCGTTCTGAAGGCTAAAGAGGCGCACGACTCGGTCGGCGGTGTGGTGCTCACACGTGCTACCGGTGTGCCGGCAGGACTTGGCGAACCGCTCTACTACAAACTCGACGCACTGCTTGCCGATGCGATGATGAGCATCAATGCGGCCAAAGCCGTTGAGATAGGCGACGGTGTTGCCAGTACCCACCTCAAGGGCAGCCAGAACAACGACCCCATCACCCCGGATGGCTTTGCCAGCAACCACGCAGGCGGTATCCTTGGCGGCATCAGCAACGGCGATACAATTCTCGTCAAAACCCACTTCAAACCCACCCCGTCCATCTTCCAGCCGCAGCAGACCATCGACAAAGAGGGCAATCCGACCACTCTCGAACTCAAAGGCCGCCATGACCCTTGCGTTGCTATCAGAGGCGCGGTTGTGACTGAAGCGATGATGGCACTTGTGCTCGCCGACATGGCACTGCTGAACATGGGGCGTAAAATGGAACACCTAAACGCCATCTACCGACAATCTTAAGGAGCGCTACACCTAAAAGAGTGTGGGTTCATCAAGTGCCTTGATGCGAAACGACTTGCGGTGAATTTTGCACCGCCCGTGTTTGACAATCGCCTCAATATGTGCTTTGGTGCCGTAGCCTTTGTGCTTTTCAAATCCGTACGCCCGAAACGTGTCGGCGTAGGCGACAATCTCTCTGTCCCGTGTCACTTTTGCCAAAATGCTCGCAGCCGACACCTCCGGTATTTTGTCATCGGCCTTGATCATGGTTTCAATGTTCTCAACCCCGAAAGTGCTGTTTCCGTCAAAGAGGTAGTCACACCCCTCCAGCACCTCCTGAATGGCTCGCAGCCCCTGTCGGAGGCACTCCGAAATACCAAGTGCATCCACCTGCTCTGCCGGGAAACTGACAATATGGTAACGACTGTTTTCCACGATTTTCCCATATAGCGCTTCGCGCTGCTTCTCGGTCAGTTTTTTAGAGTCTGTCAACCCATCCACCTCACCTGTCAACACCACACCTGCAATCACCAGCGATCCTGCAATGCAGCCGCGACCGGCTTCGTCAATACCGCACAAAGGCTTGTCAGTCATTCAGCAACTCCAAAAACGCCTCTCCGTACCGATCATATTTTACCTCCCCTATGCCATGCACTTCCAGCATCTCCTCTTTGTTTGCCGGCTTTTTTGCACTGAGGTCTTTGAGGGTCTTGTCGGAAAAGACAATGTAAGGGGGGATGCCGTTTTCCGAAGCGATGGTACTGCGAAGCTCCCGCAGTTTGTCATAGACTTCGACATCGTAGTCATCAAAATAGTTTACTTTGCGCTTCGGTGCCGCTTTTTGAATGCTCAGACGCTCTTTTTTCAGTTCGACGGTGTGCATTCCCTTAAGAATCTCAACCCCGAATTCTGTCAACCTATAGACCTTGAACTCTCCTATTGCCACAGCACCGAGTTCAAGGAGCTTGTCACCGATACTCAGCCATTGCGCCTTGGAGTACTTCGTACCTATGCCATACACGGAAAGCCTGTCATGTCCGTTTTGCAGTACACGCTGCTCTTTGCTGCCGCGGACGACATCGATGACATAGTGCAGCCCGAACTGCTGGCCGGTTCGCACCATGGCAGAGAGCAGCATACGCGCCGCTTCGGTAATGTCAACCTTTTCACTCTGGGGTGCGCTGCAGTTGTCACATTTGTCAACGCACACGTCAATGCGGTCATCAAAATAGGCGGCAATACTCTGGTGGCGGCACCCTTCGGAGTTGGCAAAACGTACCATGGCGTCAAGCTTGTTGAACGCATGCTGTTTGTAGGGGGTTTCAGGCAGATCCTCGATGAACATCTTCTGCTGCACAATATCCTGTGCAGAAAAAAGCAGCAGTGTCTCCGCCTCCAACCCGTCACGGCCGGCACGGCCTATCTCCTGATAGTAGTTCTCCAGTGTCTTTGGCATTGTCATATGCACGACGAACCGGATGTTGGATTTGTCTATGCCCATCCCAAAGGCGATGGTCGCTACCACGATCTGCACCCTGTCTGCCACAAAGTCCCGGTAGGTCGCATTCTTCTCTTCGGTCGGCAACCCCGCATGATAGGCCCTTGCCTCAATACCTTTGTTTTGCAAAAAATGCGCCACCGTTTCGGTCGATTTTCGTGAGAGTGTATAGATGATCCCCGATTCACCTTCATGCGATTTCAAAAAACCAAGCAGCTGTTCACGCCCGTCATTGATGCGATGCCTGGCATGGATGGTCAAATTCTCCCTAAAAAGCGATCCGCGCACCCGTTTGGGCTGATGTAATCCGAGGTTGGAGACAATGTCCTCTTCAACCGCTTTGGTTGCCGTAGCGGTAAAGGCGGCAATGGGTACCTTCGGAAACGCTTCTTTGAGAAGACTCAGCCTGCGGTAGTTTTCCCGAAACTCATGTCCCCACTCTGAGACACAGTGTGCTTCATCGATGACAAAGAAATTGAGAGGAAGCTGATGCAGCATATTGAGAAAATACCCGTTGGTCAGACGCTCGGGAGCGACATAAAGCAGCTTGATCTCACCTGCACGCAGCTGCGCTTCTATCTGGCGGGACTCCTCCAGATCCTGCATGGAGCTTAGCATCGCCGCGCTGATCCCGTTGGCGCGCAGTGCCATTACCTGATCGTGCATGAGTGCCAGAAGCGGAGAGACCACCACCGTCACCCCCTCCATCAGCAGTGTAGGAAGCTGATAACAGAGTGATTTTCCTCCGCCCGTAGGCAGAATCATCAGTACATCCTCTTTTGCAAGAATCGCATCAACGACCGCTTCTTGCAACGGTCTGAACCTTTTGTGTCCAAAATAGTCTTCGAGTGTTTGCAGTTTATTCATAGTAGAAGTGTAGCGTCTTGTCAGGAAAGAGTTGATTAATATGACAAATTGTCATCTTCTATACAGGGTTATGCTGTTTCGCTCTCCTCATTCCAGTGGATAACCTTCCACTCCCCCTCCATTGTCTCAACCAGAGCGGTGCAGGACTCTACCCAGTCGCCACAGTTTTTGTATGCTATCCCGTCAATCTGTCGCATCTCAGCCTTGTGTATATGCCCGCATATAACCCCATCGTACTCTTTGTGCTTTGCATGCCGGGAGAGAATCGACTCAAAATCCGTAATGAAGCTTACCGACTTTTTAACATTGTCTTTGACATGTTTGGAGAGTGACCAGTAACGCTTGATCCCAAACTTTTTGCGAAAAAAATTAAGTACGTGATTGAGGTAGAGAAGCACATCATAACCGTAATCCCCGATCACGGCAAGCCATTTCTTTGTCATCGTGATAGAGTCGAAAATATCTCCATGCGTAACATAATACCTTTTGCCGTCAAGCGCGACATACTCTTCCTCATTGGCGATCTTGAGATTGTTCCCTAGAAAAAGTGGCATAAAGGGGCGCAGGAAATCATCATGATTACCCGTGATGAAATAGACGTTGGTTCCCTTACGTGCTTTTCGCAAGATTTTCTGCACCACATCCGAGTGTGACTGTCTCCAACGAAATTTACGTTTAAGTGCCCAGCCGTCAATAATATCTCCTACCAGATAGAGATTCTCCGATTCATGGGCTTTCATAAATGCCATCAGCGCATCGGCCTGGGAAAACCTGGTACCTAAATGTACATCCGAAATAAAGATCGATCTATATTGCATACGTCAGTATAGGTACAAAGTATCACCAATTGGAAACAACATATTCATGCGACTATAATCAAACCTGTTGTAGATATGAAAACTGAAGATAATATGTGCGAAAGAGAAAATGCATTAGGGTATTTTGCAAGAAGGGGTGAAGCGACAAAAGCTTCTTTCTTCTTCCTCCCCTCTGGAGTATGCTATCTGCACGCTTTCCTATTGCAGCAGGGCAGAATACAAACAAAAACAGAAGTCTGCTTAGAGCGTCCCCCCTATACGGGCAAAATGGATACGGGATGCGATGTCTTCAAGTCTGTCAATGATCTTCAGGTTCTTTCTGATGTATTTCAGAAGGTTCATATATTCTTCACTGATCTCATGGTCTTTATGCATCATTTGCAACACCTCTTTTTCGATCATGCTGTAGACATCATCCGTTTTGCTCGCTTCGACCTCAATTTTGCTTTCGAGCTCTCTTATCCTGTCTTTGTCCTCTGTCTCAAGGACCATTTCCATGGTATATTCAAGTGCATTGATCGTACAGCGGTTGATTGTAAGAGATTCGTTGATGACACGCTTAATCTCTTTTTTGGTCTCAGGGTTACACACTGCCATATTTTTTATGTAGTTTTTCTCGTTCGTGGCGATACGCTGCAAAGCGGATGTAATCTTCAGTGCCGCAACCATTTCACGAAGATCCGATGCTTCAGGAGCGTAGCGTGCGAAGATGACCAAAACAAGATTGTCTATCTCCTCTGTTTTTTTATTGATCTGCTTCAAGGGTACTTTTACTTCATCGAAACTTTTCGGGTCACACTCTTCAAGTGCTCTGAGTGCGAGCTTTTGGGATATGGTAAGATCCTGCAGTATCTCGACGATCTTTTCGCGTACCTCTTGGAGTTTTTCTTCGTTTTTGCTTAACATGTATTGTCCTTTCAGTATGGATTCAGCAACAAATTTCGGATCTATCCGAATCGTCCTGTAATATAGTCTTCTGTCAGCTTTTGCGCCGGGCTGAGGAATATCTTCTCTGTCTCATCGAACTCGATGAGTTCTCCCAGATACATAAATGCCGTATAGTCGCTCAGACGGCTTGCTTGCTGCATGTTGTGGGTAACAATCACTACAGATACCTCCGACTTGAGTTCGGCAATGAGCTCTTCAATGGCAGAGGTTGAAATGGGGTCAAGTGCGGACGTCGGCTCGTCAAAAAGCAGGATTCTTGGTTTCAGTGCTACCGCACGCGCAATACAGAGACGCTGCTGCTGTCCACCGGACATCCCCAGCGCACTCTCATTCAAACGGTCTTTGGTCTCTTCCCATATTGCCGCACCTTTGAGTGCACTCTCTACCCTGTCCTCCAGTTCCGTCTTGTTCTTGATGCCTGCAAGTCTCAGTCCGTAAGCGACATTGTCGAAAATGCTCATTGGAAACGGCGTAGGCTTCTGAAAGATCATCCCGACCTGTTGGCGCAGCCTGATAAAGTCATTCTCTTTTTTGATCTTCAAAATATTTTCAACAGAACCGTCATCATGATGCAGCTTAATCTCCCCTTCGTATTTGTTCCCCGGATAGAGGTCGTGAATACGGTTCATCGCGCGCAGCAGCGTAGACTTCCCGCAGCCGCTCGGTCCGATCATCGCGGTGATTTTATTGGCCTCTACCGGCATGGTGATCTTTTTTAAAGAGGGCTTCTCTGCACCCGGATAGGTAAAAGAGAAATCATTGACTTCCATCACAATATTTTGTGTTGACATAAATATTCCTTTATATATTTCGTTTACTTTTTCTTGCGTACCACAAATCGTCCAAAGAGGTTGATAAACAGAACGATCACCGTCAAAATGAACGACGCCGCCCATGCCAATTCACGGCTTGGTGCATCGGGATAGGTGGCAAGGTTATAAATACTGACCGTCAGCGACGGGAACTGTCCATTCAGGTCCATCGTCAAGAACTGGTTGTTCGCCGAGGTAAAGAGCAGCGGCGCAGTCTCTCCGATAATACGGGCGAATGAGAGCAGTACACCCGTCATGATCCCAACCTTCGCTGCACGAATGACGATCTGAAGGATGATCTTGTGCTTGCTTCCGCCCAGTGCGATCCCTGCTTCACGCAGTTCTTGAGGCACCAGTGCCAGCATGCTGTCTGTCGTGGAAATAATAATGGGCACCATCATAATCGCCAGTGCCGTTGCCCCTGCCCATCCGTTGTAGGTATCTACCGGTGCGACCATAAGCGCAAAGACAAAGACACCGATGACAATAGAGGGGGCGGACATCATCACATCACTGAGATTTCTGATAACCGCAGAAAACTTGCTCCCCACGCCGTATTCACGCAGGTAGATACCCGCCATCATCCCTACCGGCACCGCAACAGCCGTGGCGATCAGTGCCATGGTAAACTGACCTATGAGCAGGTTACGGATTCCCCCTTCAACAAGGTCTTTACTGAAGGTGTCCCAACTGATGCTCATGATTCCTTTGTAACTGAGTGTCACCAAAATCCAGAACAAAAACCCTATGCCGACAAGTGCGGAGAGAGTCGAAAGTACAAGTATGATCTTATTAAGTAGCAGTCTGTTCATCTTACTTCACCTTTCTGCCAAAGAAATAGAATTTTGCCAATGAGATGACGACAAAACTCACCGCAAACAATATGAGTGCCAGATAATACATACTGCTCATTTCAAGATCTTCCGCTTCGGCAAAGTTATTTGCCAACAGTACCGGAATGGAAGTTGTAGGGTCGGTAATCTTTGACGGAAAATTCATTACCGATCCAATAAGGAAGGCTACGGCCATCGTCTCACCAAGTGCACGGCCCAGTGCAAGAATAATCGAACCGATGATTCCCCCTTTGGCATAGGGCATGATCACATCCTTAATGACTTCGAACTTGGTTGCCCCCATAGCATAGGCAGACTCTTTGAGTACTGAAGGGGTGGTGTTCATGGAGTCTCTGGTAATCGCTGCCATAAACGGAATGATCATAATTGCCAGTACGATTCCCGCCGTCAACAGCCCGACACCATTGCCCCCAAATATGTCATGTACGATCGGGGCGAAATAGAACAGTCCCCACATACCGTAGATGATACTCGGAATCGCCGCAAGCAGTTCAATAGCGATCGAGACCGGTTTGGAGACCGTTTCCGAAGCGATCTCTGTAAGAAAAATGGCAATCCCCATAGCCAACGGTGTTGCCAGTACCATGGCTATAATCGTACTGAGCAGTGTGCCTGCAATGGGAATGAGTCCGCCAAAGACGCCGCCTTCGTCATCTTCTCCCGGCTCCCACTGTTCCGTCCAGAAAAAATCGAAGCCAAATGTGTGCATTGCATCCTGCGCATAATGGAACAGGATTGCAAAAATACCCACCAGCAAAACCAGAGACAGTGTCGCCGAAAAAAATGAAAAATTCCGGAAAAGTTTTCCGCCCATACAAATACCCTTATAGTTAAAAGTGAAATCTACATGAAGTATAACAAAAAAGAGGTCATAACTTCACACAGAATATTCGCCAGATTTGAAATTGGTAAGCCGATTGTATATAAAAGAGATTACATTTTGGTAACCACTGTGAAGTCTACGAAGGATACTATGGAAAAAACATGATCACAGCGGTTGCCAAAAGGCAGAAGAAGGGCGGTAGCCACGGCTACCGTCATTTAAGTACAGAGGAAAGAGGGATTATTTGATCCCTTTGCTCTCCCAGTATTTTCTGATTTCATCTTTTGTAGAAGATGGAAGCGGTACATAACCAAGCTCAGCTGCTGCTTTGTCTCCGTTTTTGTATGCCCAGTCAAAGAACGCTGTCACTTGCTTGTTTGTCTCTTTCTTCTCTTCAGGGAGCAGAATGAATGTTGCCGCTACGATCGGATAAGAGGTTGCACCTGCAGGGTCCCCGATAACCGCGTAGAAGTCATTTTTAGGTGTCCAGCTCGCATATTTTGCCGCATCCTGGAAAGACTTGACAGTAGGGTTGATGAATTTACCCTCTTTGTTCTCTACCTGTGCTGCAGGAAGACCAAGTTTGATCTTGTATGAATACTCGATATACCCGATAGAACCTTTGATCTGCTGAATGTTCGCAGAAACACCGGAGTTTGATTTACCCGCAACGACTTTGCTCGCTGTCCAGGTAGGTTTTTTGCTCACTTTGAACTCTGGATTGATTTTGTTCAGGAAATATGTAAAGTTGAATGTTGTACCTGACTTGTCCGCTCTTACACATGTTGTGATCGCTTTATGAGGGAGATTAACGCCTTCATTGTCTTTTTTAATGATTGCATCATCCCAGAATTTCGCTTTACCGGAGAAGATAGCATCAATCGCTGCACGTGAAAGTTTCAGTTCACCGTCTTTTACACCGTCAAGGTTGTACGCCAGTACAATAGAACCGACTACTGAAGGGAACATATAGAGTTTGTTTTTTCTCAGTACCTCAGGCTTGAGAGGCTTGTCTGAACCTGCAAAATCGACCATACGTTTTTTGATAGACTTGATACCGTCACCGGAACCTGTTGGTGTATAGTTTACTTTTTTACCGGTTGCTTTAAAGTACTCGGATGTCCATGCTTTATATACTGGTCCGGGGAAAGAAGCACCTCTACCTTTGAGTTCGTCTGCCTGTACCGCTGTCAGTGCAACAGATGCCGCGACTGCTGCCGTTACGAGTTTTTTGAAAGTCATTCTTACATTCCTTTGTAATGTGTAGTTTCCCTTTTGGGTTGCGCAAGTATAGAACAACTTGGAAACAAATTGGTTACACCCCTATGTAACGTTTCCGTTTGTTCTCTTTCATCTTCTCCAGATCAACAAGAATGAACCCGTCTACACAGTAGTTAAAGTGTTTGTCATACCCAAAGTCCATAAACTGCACACCGCCCTTCTCACACACTTCCGCATACTGCTTGTAAAGTGTCGGAATACTAAATCCCATATAGGAGAGCTCTTCTCTGAGTACCCTCTGGTCTGCCTTGTAGTCGCATCCGCAGAATATCTCTTCACAGTAGTGCTTCATCTCCGCCGGAATTTTGTAGGGCGCTTTGTGTCTGACCAGCGGTTTTTCTGCATGAAAGTATGTGGTGTAAAAGTAGACCATCAGTGCCTTTGCCTGTACCGTGAAACTGTCACTCAGACTTACTGGGCCAAACAGGTAGCGTATGTGAGGATGGTTCCGGACATAGGCTCCAAGCCCCTGCCACAGGTAGTCAAGTGCTCTGGAGTTCCAGTACTTTGGCTGCACAAAACTTCTTCCCAGCTCCAGTCCCTGCGAAAAATAGGATGTAAACGCATCGCTGAACTTAAAGAGTGTACTGGTGTAAAGCCCCTCTACCCCAAAATCTTCAATAATCTCGTCACATTCACCAATGCGGTATGCACCGGCGATCTCCAGGTTTTCATTATCCCAGATGATCAGGTGTTTGTAGTAGAAATCGTACCCGTCAATATCGCGCTTCTCTCCGGTCCCTTCACCAACATGCCTGAAACTGATCTCTCTTAGACGGCCTATCTCTTTAATGACACAGTTTTCGATACTGCTTTCATAAAGAATGATCATCTTGCCGTCTGTTGTTTCCCCCAGAAGCTCTCCTTTTTTCAATTCAGCCTTGATATCACCGGGTGCTTCCGAGAGAGAGATGCCTTTTTGCACTTTCAGCAACTCCGGTTTCCCCTTCGCAATACGGTAGAAATGCCGTCTGAGCAGTTTTACCGCTTCCTTTTGAGGCAAACCGGCAATGGCATAGCTCTCGTAGGGGATGGCATTGCCAATACGGAATCCTATCTCCTTGCCATACGACTTGAACATCTCATGCGGCAGTGTTGCCGTTGCCAGAGAACGGTTCAGCATGGAGAGCAGGTAGAAACTTTTGGAGTTGGTCGCCTGTATGTAAATGGGAAGGATGGGCGCATAGTATTTGCGCGCTATCTTGTAAAATCCAGGCTTCCAACGGGTATCTTTGACACCATTCATCCGCGCACGGCTCACTTCCCCCGAAGGAAAAATAATCACAGCCTCTTCGTTTTCAAGTGCCTGCTGAATACGCATGAGCGTCTCTTTGGTCATTTTGCCGTTGACATTGTCTACGGGAATGACCATCTCCTTGAGGTTGTCAAACTGGGCTAAAAAGGCATTGGCGACAATTTTGACATCTTTTCGTACGCTTTTAAGCAGATGCAGCATCGCCATGGCATCAAGCGCACCGAGTGGATGGTTGGCAATGATCACCGTGCGTCCGTAGGGGGGAATGTGGCTGAGCTCATTTTGTTTGAGGGCTATCTCCACCTCGAAGTACTCCAGTATCGCCTCAATGAAACTGAACGCATCCTTGTGCCTGTTCTTGGCAAGAAAATCATTGATCTGCGACTCGTGAAAGATCTTCTTTACTGACCCGAAGAGTATATTCTTTGCCTTTTTAGGAAACTTTTCCAAAAGCGGGTAGTGATGTGCAAGGTAGTTCTCTACACTTACCTGTCCCATTATGCGATCCTGTAGAGTTCATTGGTTTGCGCAATGAAATGCTCGCTTACAGCTTTGGCTTTTTTATGTGCCGCAAAGAGACTCTCAACCAGATCCCACTCTTCGTAGATCACTTCATAGGCTTCTTCTGTCGATATACCGAATGCTTTTGCAAGGCGCTTGGCAAGCTTGTCCAGTTTCTTGTCCGAAATCATACTTTCATCTGTCATGATGTGCTCCATTCTAAATAGATAAGAAACAATAATATATACCGATAACAAAATAGCTACACAATGGAAACATTCCTGTAACCGTTCGCCCCTCTGTCCCATTTTTGTTACCACTTCGATACCAAACTAAATTACTATTTGAGTACCAAAACAAAGGAGATATATTCATGGAAAATATTTTTATAGTCAGACAGTTTGAAAGCGGCTGGGACGTGGAAGAAATTGCAGAAGATATGTACCTTCAGGAGGAATACTGCATAGAGGCCCTTCAAATCCCCGATGAGAAGATCTATGGAACCGAGATGATCGGCAAGCATCTGCTTGAAGTAGTACTGACAGACATTCAGGAGGAGGAGCTCTCCGAAGGCTGGTATGTCAACCTCACACGCATCAGTGCCTGAGGCACTGTCTATTTCGGTTTTTTGCTCAAAAAGCCGTAAATCCCCAAAGAGACGATGATCACGCCGATACCGGCAATCAGATAGAAAGCATGTATCATTTGTGAATAGTCATGCAGCGCGATCTTGAAGACAACCATCAACGCTTCGATCGAAAGTGCAATAATAATCGCAACTGAGAACTTGGTCAAAATCGCAATATCCTCTCCCTCTTTTGCATAATTTTTGAAAAAGACCTCGCGTTCCAAAATGGTTTTTGCCAAATCGAAGATGGCAAGCCCCAATGTCAACGCGACAATCGGTTTGAAGATTTCATCAAGCGCAAAATTACCATCGATCATAATCCCTTTCACATACCCAAAAAGCGCATACATAATGGCAAAAAAAGCAAATGCCATTAGTGAAAAGCTTGTCAGCTTGTAAAAGAACTTTGTAAACTGGTTGAACTGAGGGTGCAGCTCCACAAGTCCCAGCCTACCAAGCAGTGCAGAGAGCCGGAAGTCCATCAGAATGTTTTTTTCGCCCTCCTGTTTCATCACCGTAATACAGGTATACCCTGTTGCAGCGTTGATATAGGGATCACTGATGAGAATATCGTCATCTACCGGAACAAGCCGGTTGAGCAGATAGGAACGGTCTTTCCCTTTTGCCGATACCTCCTGTTTGTTTTTAAAAATATTGGCACCGCTTTGCAACATCTCCCGATCGGTTTCATAGACCAGTTCAAGAGAAGGAAAATGCGCAAAAATCTGTTTATAGTTTGACACTGTCATCTCTGAAATATTTCCATGGTTTTTCATGGTCGAGACTATAAACTCTTTAATGTCATTCTGGTTCTTCTTATAGACTTTGATAAACTCTTTCATCATTGCTCCAATCAAAAATCATTATAGAGATTATTGCATAATTTATTATCAAACTCTAAAATAAAATGATTAAAAAATACTCAATCGATAACCCGTCTCTTTTTTATAGAATTCAGTACTGCTTCTTTTCAAATATGCGCTCTGTAAATTCTGCAAAACGCCCTCTTACTGCTTTGTCAAGCGAAATGGCGAACATCTTCACCTCATCATGACTGAAGCGCGTCTGCTTCATCAGTGCTGTCAGTCCGTTGTTGTAGCGGTTGAGGTAGAGGTTATCTATCTGCCGGTTCGAGCCGATCACCACCGCCATGCAACTCTCATCGAGCCGTGAAAGAATGAGCTGCGTCGTCTTTTCCGAAGCGTTCTGCCACTCATCCATGATGACGATCGCATCGCTGAGGGTGCGCCCCCTCGCCTCTCCCGGCCACAGCATTTCAATGCCGTAACGCTCCATAAGCTCATCCATTTTAGAACGGATAGACTCCTCACGCTCCCTGTTTTGGTGCTTTTTGAGTCGCTTCTTGGCGATGAATTCGAGTGTATCGTAGAGCGCCATATTGTAAATGCGGAACTTCTCTTCATTGCCTGCAAGAAAGCCTACTTCCGATCCCTTGTCCAGCGACTCGATGGAGTTTCTGACATAGACGATCTTCTCATACATCCCCTTGTCGATCAGACGCATGGCCGCAGCAATGCTCAAGAGTGTTTTCCCGCTGCCCGCTTTTGCATCGACAACAAGCAGATCATACGTATCAGAAAGCATCGCTTTGAGAAAAAACTTCTGTTTCAGGTTTGCAGGGCGCACCGCAAGCGCATGAAAAACTGAATCATCTATGACCTCGATCCGCTCTCCGCTTACGATGGCATAAGCACTGTTGCCGTCTTCTGCATAGAAGCTGTAGCAAAAATTCTCAGGTTTGTGTCCGGGGTCAAACTCACCGATGGAGGCAAAGGGAAGTCTGTTAAAGTGAGAAGAATCAAGCGGTACCCGTTTGACAAAATCAAATTCGGGCATATCCGATCTGTCATCGTGCAAGGTTTCAGCTTTTATATTCTTCAGCAGTGCAAACATCCTCGCATAGATATCGATAGAGAGGAACCGTACTTTCAATCCCTTGTAATACTCCTGTGCAAGTTCCGCAACCTCGACAATGCGCTTGTCGTTACTCTCTGCAAGATTGTGCTCGAGCATTTCACTCTCATATTTGTCTTTGGAGATCAGATGAATATGCATTCTGTCCACAACCATTTTGACTACTTTATAGTGCTTCTTGTAGTCGACCTCCTTTGTTTTCGCCCTTGCCAGCAGTCTGGCAAACTCTCTTGAGTTGTACCCGAGCTCATCAAGAAGCTTCTTTTTATCCTCAAGTTCTATCAAGACTGTCTCGGGTATGACGACAATGTTATTTCCGCGATCTGCAATATTGTAAAGATGCTGCAGGTTTTGTAGAATGATATTGGTATCGACCACATAGACTTTCTGTTTCATAGCTTTCCTTTATGTACTGATTTATGCATGTAGCGGTAAACGGGTGTCGACTAAAGCGCATCCCTAAAGCAGCAGAACACACTCGGGTACATCAGTGGAAACAATGAAATAATAACTGGGGAAAAGTACGACTAAGGGTAAAAAAAAGAGTAACCTGGTTACATAAGACATACAGGAGTGTAAACCAAAACGGTTACAGGACGATAACTATTTGCTCTCTTCTTTTTTCTTTGGATGCTTTTTGGCAAAGCCCGCACCCTTCTTTTTTTTATACTCAAGGTTGAGCTCTTCTGCGACCGCCCTGTAGTCCAGCCCGGCACGATGCATAGTGGCAAAACATGCCGCAGCTACGGCAATGGCATTGGGTACTTCGCCTTTCTGCTTGTACGATTGCAGATTTTTCTCGCTGACCTTGAGAAGTTTGCTGAATTTCGGCAGTGTTATTTCAGCATCTATCAGCAGTTTTTTAAACTCGGAAAATGTCATAGGCACCCTCTTTGTCAATGAATTATAGAAAGTATTATAGCCTTTTTTATGACTTTTACCTATATTTTATTGACATATTGGAATAAATCATATATAATCTCTATATTATATTACTATTTTATAGTGTATAAATATCAAAACAAAGGATCTACAATGGCAAAGACATTGAAGAAAAAAGCGGTTAAAAAAGTATCTGTGAAAGCAACAAAGAAAGCGGTAGCGAAAAAAGTCATCAAGAAAAAAGATGCAAAAAAAGTAGCGAAAAAAATCACCAAGCTTGTACTGAAAAAAGCACCTGCAAAGAAAAAAGCAGCCAAAAAACTGGCCAAAAAAGCAGTAAAAAAAGTAGCATAATTTATTTGCTGCCTATAACGTGACACCATAGCCAGTCACTTCTCCTATTGTGCCCTTGCAAGGGCACGATGCTGATACTTCTGCATTTTTTTCTCGAACATCTTCATGGAAACTTCCTCTATGAGTTTTTCCTTTTTATCGACCTTGTAATCATATTTTTGTTCAAATGTCTCTATCTGAATCGCTCTGTAGAGCTGCATGATCTTGTGATTCGTCAGCCCGCCGAGAAAATTTCTAAGCAGCATCAGCTCCTCTTTCCGGTATGACGCTTTGTCCAATCCGGCCGTTTTAAGATGCTCAAGCGCATGACGGTAAGTCATACTGTCAATCAGCCTCTCATCATATGTTTTGAAGAGAAAATATTTCGAGACGGTCGTAAAATAGTGGTTATATGGCTTTTTAATATTTTTAACCTTCTTCGAACCCCATATATATTCGGAAGCAATATGTTTAAAATCCGTTCGTAGCTTTTCTATCTTCTCGTTGACCGGTACCAGCCTTCCCTCCTGCGTGAGCACAAAATTGCGATTGAATGCCATGGAGAGCGCATTCATCACATTCTGAAATACGGTCTTGGCATGACTCTCCTGCTGCAGTGTTTCAACAAGAAGCTCTCTAATTTGCATCTTCTCAATATGCTTCTCGTCCACTCCTGAAAACTGCTGTCTGTCCAGGTAGACCAGTTTGGCGATCTCCTTGACACGTACATCGCTTCGTACCATCTGCATTATAATACGTATCAGTTTTTCTTTCGAGTAAATGTTGAGCACATCAATGATATCCGTCACACGGTACCGGTTCTCATCTGCAAGGTCCATCGCCTGTGCCAGTATGGTCTTTCCCGTTGTGTTTGTAACCGCTATACCCTTCTCTGCCAAATAGCGTTCTTCCGTAGCAATCGCCTCATCAAGGTACGTTTCAAGATAGAGATACTCAGGGTACTGTTTTAATTCTTTTTTTCGTTTAATCAGCGAAGCCAGCGCATACCGTTTGACATCTTCGGGCAACCCTTCGAAAAGTCTGTATTTTTCAATACGTCTGAAATTGTTCAGATTTGCATTGAAACGGATACGCTGTTCAAATGTCGCCGAGGCCTTCTGCAGCAGAGTATCGAGAATAACCTCGCCGTCATGACTGAATGCCGTATGCCCGATGTCATGCACCATCCCGACAATCCGGGCGACCTGAAAAAAGTTTAGGTCAACCTCTCCAGTAAGCCTCTGCGATACACTTTTTAACAAATATTCGGTTGAGAGTCCTACCTCAACTGAGTGACTGTAGCGGTTTCGTATGCTGTCCCGGGTCTTTTTGGAGAGATACATCGGTATCTCTTTAAGACGGACAAATATTTTATGCCCTACAATATGCATCTCCGCCGCTTCTATACGCGATCGGTCCGTAGCGTCTAACACATACTCCCTTTACAACTCTCTTTTCTGACAGAGATCCTCTCAAGCTGCTTATACCATGTTTCATTCATAGCACTTTCTGAGACCTTAAGAATGATCTCCAGGTGCCCGTTTTCGACCAGTGCTGCATTAACGATATTGTCTTTCGGTATGCCCAGCCTCTTTCGCGAATACTCCAGCCCATATCTCTCCGCCGCAAATCCGCAGAACATCCAGCCAGTATCAATCTGTATCACAGGAACAACAAACATATTTTCCATGAGAACAGACTCCTTTACCCATACTGAAGAGACACAGGTGAGCCATTCGGAGATATCTGTATTAAGGGGCTGTAAACATCGGACAAGATGAGAAAGGTGGAAAAAACATGACCGACATGGCTCGCCTGTATGTCTAGGCAAAGTATAGACACTCTTGGTAACCAAACGGTTACAGGAGCTTGTATCCTACGCCCCATACGGGCGCAAAGTACTCTTTTGTACCTTCCGGGTCTATTTTCTTTTTCAGGCGGTTCATCGCCACATTGATGGTTTTGTCATGAAAGTCCGGGTTGTCACTGCCCCATACTGCATCGCGGATGAAGTCTCTATCGAGCGGCTGTCCCGGATTTTTAATGAAGGTATGCAGCAGCTTGAACTCCAGGTTGGTAAGTTCGACTTGTTTCCCCTCAATACTCAGTGTATGATGCCCTACATCCAATATCATATCACGGTATTTGATCTTTTCATTTTGGGTCACCCCGGAACGCCTCAGCAGTGCCTCTACGCGCAACAGCAGCTCTTTGGGTTTGAAGGGTTTTGTCATATAGTCATCGCCCCCCGAACGAAAGCCCTGTTCAAGGTCTTCATCACGGTCACGGGCGGTAAGAAAAATAACCGGTATCGTATATCCCTGCTCTCGCAGGTAGGCGACAAATTCACTCCCTTCGATGCCTGGAAGGTTTCTGTCGACAATCATCAGCGAGGGCTCCTCTTCTTCCAGAAAACGTTCCACCTGTTCAGTAGAGAGAAACCCCGTAGCACTATAGCCCTCTTTCGTAAGATGATACTCCAGAAGTTCCAGAATATCCTCTTCATCCTCAATAACCACAATCTCAATATCTTGTTTTTGCATGGCGTATCCTAAACTTTTCCGGTTACATTTTGGTTACATGACGCGTCATCATACCGGGTAGACAACCCTCTTTGAAAAGTATAGCAAAATTTACGCGCAAGAGGAAAGAGCGTCGGGAAAACGCACTTTTCCGCACTTATGCATCATGCTAAAACTTGATAATTGCATCCAGTTGTACACGTTCATAGTCGGCTTCTTCTCCACTTTTGCTTTTACTCGCATAGAGTGTGTCAAAAAAGAAGTTCCCCGCAATATAGAGGTTTTTGCCCATTTTATATTTGGTTCTGATAGCATGACCCTTGGCCGCTGTACCGCCGCCGAAGTTGTCTGAGTCGGAATATGCCCCAAACACTGCATCTTCCTGCAGATCGGTATAAGAGTATTTTACCTGCCAGTCACCGACATGTTTTGCCTTCCCTAACTGAAAGGCAAGATCATACCCGAAGTTGTTGTCGTCAGCCCCAAAGTTGTATGCCACGCCCGCAGCTACCTTGAACGGCATTCCGAAAACATCTTTAAACTGCAGCTCTCCAAATGCCTCAACAATGTGGTAGTCATTTACATAGACACCATCGACAACAGTGTTTCCTTTGCTTTTACCAAACATTGGCGTATTGCCTTTTAATCCGTCATAGTAGTACATCCCTGCACCAACATTGAACTTTGCCGTATCCATTTTATCTGTATAGACATACTGGGCAATCAGAAGATCTACATCATCCTGCGCAACCGAGTTCTCTTCGAGTGTCGGTCTGTTCGCTCCGATTGTGACTCTGTTGTATTCATCTTTGTACTGGTAGTTGACCCCGTTGAGCGATACATCGTTATCCCAGACAAGCTGTGACTTTATTGGTCTGTACATCATGTAGGGTTCTCTACCTATCTTTACAGTGTGCTCTTTTTCATGGTATGTCAATCCCAGAATATTGAATCTCAGTGACTGAAAGAAGTAATCACCCAAAGGCTCGTCATCACGGAATGTCTGGTTGCCTGAGGTCGGGTTGCCAAATCCACTCCGCATACCGACATCGAATCGAAGGTAATCTGTAAGATCGACCCTCATACCAAGCCTTAAACGGTACCTGTTTCTGTACTTGTTGTCCCTATCGTCACGTTCGATGCTCTCGTATCGCAATCTCAGGTCGCCCTTGAAGTGAACCCTTTCAAGCACGTGTGTTGTAGAGAAATAATCCGGATTTTCCGGTTTTACCATACGCTCATGCGGGGTACGCACATCTGAGTCCGCCATAGAAAGTGTTGCCACTGCTGTCGTTGAAAGTAAAATCTTTTTCATGTTATGTTTCCTTTGTCTGTTTGTTAGGTAAAAGAAAAACAGGAAAAAAGAGTAACAAACTGGTTACATTTGGAGGGTTTTAATGGGAAAATATAGAAACAGGTACCGTTTAAGGCTTGGTATGAGGGTCGATCTTACAGATTACCTTCGATTCGATGTCGGTATGCGGA
>JAUUDF010000013.1 GCA_030826885.1 Sulfurovum sp.
GAGACAGGCGAAGGCGCTTCGGGGTGCGCATAAGGCAGCCAGACATGCAGCGGTACGGCACCGGCTTTGCTTAAAAAACCCAGTATCATAAAGAAAAAAAGCAGTGTCGGATAGGCAAACCGTGAAGCAACACCATGCATGACAGCAAAACCAAGCTCCAGATCGCCATCTGTCACGATGAGAAAGAAGAGCAGGAGGAACACAAAACCGAAATGGGTCATGAAAAAGTAGAACCTTGCCGCATCGATGGTCTTTTTCTCTTTGGCTTCAGTGAGGATCAGCTGCCAGCTTGCCAGACTCATTAATTCCCAGAAGAGCAAAAAGACCAGTGCATTGGCAGAGACCACGACGCCAAGCATTGAAAGGATAAACGTAAAATAATGAAGCTGGTAGTGCCCCTTTCTCCCAATGTGGGAAAGGTAGCCCGTTGAATAAAAAAGATTGGGTATGGCGCCTAAAAGTATGAGGGCCACAAAGACCAGTGAAAGCGTGTCAAACTGAAACATAAGGGTTTCGCTCCAAAACAATGTCGTATATACGGGTTCGGTGGGAGTTCCATCGGACAGAGAAGGCTGGATAAGTCCTAAAATATTTTCGGAATTATACTCCCAAAGTCCTTAAAGAAGTTTCTGATATGGGGTATCGAAAAACTAGTCTATTTCTCTTTTAAGTTTCTGTATTCTCTCATACGAATCATCTATACGCTGTTGGTCTATCTTCCCTTGATGTACCAGTTTGACCATTGTCTCTACCAGCTTTTTGGTCGATACAACCTTTTTGGGGTCGAGCTGATTGCCAAAAAGCAGTATGTCATCTCCTGCATTGACTGCCAGTGCCAAAGTCTGTGCCAGTGAGTACTTTTGACTGATCGCACCCATCTGCAGATCATCCGTAATGACCACACCGTCAAATCCGAGCTTCTTTCGCAATATGCCGTCAACCGTTTTTTGAGACAGACTTGCAGGGTAACGGGCATCGAGCTTTCTGTTGAACACATGTGCCACCATCACGGTATCGGCTTTGTGGTTGAGCAGACGGTAGGGCTCCAGCTCGACCGGCTTCCACAGATGGGTTACATCGACAAAGCCTTTATGGGTATCTCCTACAGAAGAGCCGTGACCGGGGAAATGCTTCAAAGAGGTGAGCACCCCATGTCGGTGCATCGCATCAATGAAGATCGACGCATATTTCACGACAGTTTTGGGATCTTTGCCAAACGATCTGCCCAATCCGTGAATGACATGGTTTTTGGGGTTGATGTCCAGATCAACCACCGGCGCAAGATCATAATTGATGCCGACACTCTTAAGCTCTTTTGCCATCTTCTCATAGGTCGTTTTCATCGTTGCCGTACCCGACTTGACCACATCTGCAGCTTTGGGGAACTTGCCGTAAAAACCGTATCTGCTTTTAAGACGCTGCACCCGTCCGCCCTCCTGATCGACCGCGATCAGCAGTTTTCCGTTACGGCTGCATGCCTGCAGCTCCGTGGTCAGACGTGCAACTTGGGCTTTGTTGGCAATATTTTTGGGTTTGCTTTTGTCCACAGGATTGTAGTCGAAAAGGATGACTGCACCGATGTTGTAGCGGTGTATGTCTCTGCATATGCGTGAACCGGATTTGGCAGAAGTACCGTGAAAGCCTACCATCAGCATCTGTCCAATTTTTTGTTCCAGTGACACACCTGCAAAAAGCAGCATATTTCCCAACATAAATAGCCATACCGTTTTCACCATGTTCATCCTTCTCGGTTAGTTAACAAAAGCATACCTTAACTATGTAAACTTCATTCTTAATTTCTGTTTCGGGGGTTGTATATTAGTATTCGGTTAAACTTTATTTTTTATACTTTCATCATAAAGAGCATCAGAGGGAACCAGACCATCTCCCCCAAAAGATTTCATTTTGGTCTCCTTTTCATAGATTTTTCCTCCTCCTTTTAACTATCTCCCTGATGCTCTTTAGTGAAACCTCTTTTTTTTCATCTTTTCCACGATTATTACATTTTGGTTAGTGTATAATGTCTATAATAAAGGGTATCTCTAAAAATAGGTGATATCCACAACATCTCTAGCTTTTGTCTAGGATAGACATTCTTTCGCAGTCCTAGCCAAAGCTAAGTCAAGAAAGAGTAACGACGCATAGGCGAAAGCTAGTGATGCCCGAAGGGTGGGCTTTGCAAACGCAATCTTGCACAAGATATTTACTTCGTCTTAGCTAAGGCTATGACTTGAAAATCTCTTGCACAATCTCACATTTGCAAAACCCATTGTGGGTATTACCTGTTATTAGAGGTACCCTAAAACAAAAAAAGGTAAAAACACAATGAAAAAACTACTCACAGCGACACTGCTCATCTTCTCTCTTCTTGGCACGCTCCATGCAGAGGGTGCAAAAAAGTCATCGATTGAAATCAAAGATATTAACGGAAAGGTATACTCCATTACCGGTACACCGGAAGGGTTGAAAATAGCGGGTATGGAAGGGAAAGTCGTTTTCCTTGAATTCTTCGGACACAACTGCCCGCCCTGTCTTGCGTCCATCCCTCACCTGATCGATATGCAGAAAAAGCATAAGGACAAACTGGCCGTCATCGGAGTAGAAGTACAGGGCTTCACCAATGACCAGCTCAAGACATTCGCCAAAATGAAAAAAATAAACTATACCGTCGTACCGGGAAGCAGAGAACACCTGTTTGTCAGCTACATTGCGCAAAGAGCACAGTGGCAGGGAAGCATACCTTTCCTTCTGGCACTCGATACCAAAGGAGAGGTGCAGTTCATCCAGGCGGGTATGCTTCCCGAATCGGCACTGGAAGAGCTCTTTACCCAACTGAGTAAAAAATAGCCCCCGTTACTGCAGGCGTATCAATCCGTTCTCAACGGCGATGATGCCTTCAAGCTCCGCCTCATACACACGGTCTCCAAAGACAGAAAGTGCCTCGTCAAGCGTAGGCATCTTCTGACAGAAGTAGAAAAAATCATCTTTGACGACATTATTCGCAACAGAGGTGCCAAACTGTGACGCAAATGCCTCCACATCCCATATGACTTCGGCTTCACTGCGCATGATCAACCCGTGTGTTCCCCTGCTCTCGCCTATACGGTGAGGCAATACATAGATCTTTCTGCCCATACGCTGCGCATACTCCACTGAACGCAGCGAACCGCTTTTAAGGTCGGCCTCCGTTACAACCAGTATCTCTCCCAGTGCAACGACGATCTCATTACGCACTACAAAACTCCAGTTTGTCGCACGAAACCCGTCATTAAAGGGGCTTAGCAGCAGCCCGTTCGTTTCAATGGAAGCGATCAGTTCACTGTTGATGACCGGATAGCGTATGTCAAGCCCGCAGCCCAGTACGGCGATGGTATTGTTCGTACCTGCCGCTTCGTGTGCCAGTGCATCTACCCCCATTGCCGCACCGCTGACGATGCACACACCCCTTGCAGAGAGCGCTCTGGCAATTTCCCGTGTCATCTGCTGGGTATAAAGCGATGGTGTACGGGTACCGACAATGGAGACTTTCGGACGTTTGAGAAGAGAAAGATCTCCCCTGTAATAGAGTTCGGGAGGATACTTCTTTATATTTTCCAACATCGCTATGCGTTCTGGTACCAATGTACTCATTGTTGGCCTTTTTTATGATGATTGTATCGTCTCCATTTTCACGGTTTAAAAAAAACTGTCATATTGTCATATTTTTCAACTCTTTGGATCTTGGTGCTATAATGAGGCAAAAAGAGGAAAATGAATATGTCAGAGAATATTGGAAAACTGCTACTGCGTCTTACGGTAGGAGGTATGCTGCTCTTTCACGGTATCTACAAGTTACAGCATGGAATCGGCACGATCAAGGGAATGGTCGCCGCCCATCATCTTCCTGATATAGTCGCCTATGGGGTCTACATAGGTGAGGTAATCGCTCCGCTGCTGCTGATACTTGGATTTTACAGCCGAATCTGGGCGGGTATTATAGTATTCAATATGCTTACGGCACTCTGGCTGACCCACTTTCAAAGTCTGCATTCATTTGGTGCCCACGGTGCATGGGGTGCGGAAGCGGCAATGTTCTATCTTATGGGAGCGTTGTCTATTGTTCTTCTGGGCTCCGGGGTATATGCAGTTAAAAGAGATTAGCCTCTATACCAGCCATCCCCATACAAAATAGGCGACCAGGCAGAGCACCGCGATACCGATGAAATTGAGTTTCAGCCCTATTGCCGCCATCTCGCGGATTTTGATGATGCGCGAACTCATGACAATGGCATTGGGCGGTGTGGCGATAGGCAGCATAAAGGCATAGGAGGCTGCAACAGTGGCTACCATCAGCAGCATGGTTCCCTGATCTATCGGCATCTTCTGGGCAAATTCGTAGAAAATGGGAATAGCAATGGAAGTAAGCGCCGTATTGCTCGTTACCTCTGTCGAAAAGGTAACAAACAGTGCCACGACAAGAAACATGCCAAAAAGCGGAAGAGAAGAGACAAAAGAGAGTTTTCCCGCAATGTCGGAAGCGAGTCCCGTTTGTGAAAAGGCAGCGGCGATGCTGAAACCCGCACCAAACAGAAAGATGATCTCATAGGGGATATTACGGGTATCTTCCCACTCCAGAAAACCGATCTTTGGCAGGAACATCAAGAGCCCGAACCCAAGCAAGATCAGCTTTTCATCGAGCGCAAACCCTACAAACTGCTTAAGGAAAGTATTGCCTACGAGTACCGCGGCTAAAAGCGCTATGATACGGTAGAGCCGCTTCTGCTCCCCCGTCAGTTCAGGTATTTTCTGATCGACATCCGAGACCGACTCACCCGCTACCCCACGGGAGAGAAGATAGGGCATGATCAGCAGCATTAGGCCCACAACAGGAAGCATCATCAGCATCCAACCGCCAAACGTCATCATCGGCAGATGATGGTCCTCCAAAAACCCCATCAGAATGAGGTTTGGCGGTGTGCCGATGGGGGTCAGAATACCGCCGATACTCGCCCCGTACGCCGTTGCCAGCAAAAAACGCACTTTCAGCCTGACATTCTCGCTTAGAAAAAGGGCTACGGGCATCAGCATCAGCGTAATGGTGGTATTGGAAAGAATGGAGCTTAGCAGTGCCGAAGTGACCGCAAGGGCATAAATAATGCCCGTTGGTGTCTGAGGAAAGAAGCTGAGCAGTTTGGCGGAAAAATACTTGTGCAGTGCCGTTTTTTCAATGGCGATCGCAAGCATAAATCCGCCCAGAAACAGAAAGATGATCGATTTGGAATAGTTGGCGGTCACATCTGATGTCGAAAGAATGCCAAACACGGGAAAGAGCAGAATGGGAAGCATAGACACGACACCAAGCGGCAGCGCCTCATTGGTCCAAAGCGCCACAAGCAGCGCAACGATGCCGATGGTCACGGCATGAGGCATGGCAAAAAACGGCAGTGCCAATCCAAAAAAGAGTACGCCTATACCAATGCCTACGGCTATTTTTTTCATCTATTCCTCCCGAAACAAGCTATCTATATAGACTACCTCGACCTCTTTTAAAAGTCCCTTAGCACTTCGCAGTGCCCTGAGTGTCGCCTCATGAGGATGCCCTATGGCAATGGCGTATCCGTGTTTTTTTGCCAGTGCCGCCGCTTTGGCAAGCTGCCCGTGAATATACCCTACCTCCTGAATATTGTCAATAAAGACATCACGTGCCACATAGGCATCGCCGTAGTGTCGGGCAATCTGCCTGACTTTGCTCTTTGCTGTCGTTTTGCTGTCGATAAAAATGAACCCCTCTTTACGCATGGCACGATAAAGCATATCCATCGCACGGTAGTTCTCGGTAAAGACCGAACCGGTATGGTTGTTAATAAAGCGTGCGCGAGGAAAAAGTCGGCGCAGCTCATGAATACGTGCCGCCATCTGCACACTGCTTGCCGTGGTCATCAGGGTTTTGCTCTGGCGGTTGAACTTGGCATTGCCCGACTCCATGGGCAGGTGGATCATATAGTGCGGTGCATAGGTTGCCAGTTTGTTGGTATGGGGCGAGAGCGTATAGGGCGGGAAAATAGACGGTGTTACCGGCATCTTCAGTGCCATAATGGCATCAAGCTGTGCACGTGTGTGTACATCGTCAATTATGATCGCCAATTTCGCTCTGTCGCCCCGATACGCCAGCTTCACATGAGAAACTTCTTCGTGCTCTTTTGCAACGCTTCGGGACGGCTTTCTCTCATGTTTTGTCACTGTTTTGGGCTGCATATGCCCCGGTTTGGCATGTGACGTTGCCGATGCCGGATGTGCAGCGTCTTTCTTGTGCCTTACATGCTGTTTTGAGCCAGCAGGCTTCTGCTCCCAACAACTGCCAAGACAATACCCTATGCCAACCAGCCCCAACGCACCCATTACAAACAGTAGGACTTTCACCCATCTTCTTGACAGAAAAGCGGTCTTCTTTTTTTTCTTCGATGAACGCTTGCGAGAAGGAGAGGCAGAACGCCTCGACGTACTTTTGGTACGCTTTCTTGGTGCGGCAGGTTTTCGTTTGGGCTCAGACGGCATCACTCTCACTCACGGTTTACTCTTTTTGCTATTATAGCGTGCTAAACGAAAAAACAAAGATGCCTAAAAATGTATTTAATAGAATAAAATATGCAGAAACTATCGAAAACAAAAGATTTTTGGTAAGTTGTAGCAGATTTATAGGTTTGGGTAAAGGAGCTTACGAGCAGCAAGTGACAGAATTGGCATAGCTTAGATCTGAAAGCATCTAAAAGTTTCGAAGCAGTTTGTTGTAGTTTTGGATGTTTGGGAGAGGGAGGCTACTACATGTAGCTGACCGAAATGCAATAAAATGCACAAATAATGATTGGAAATTAAAGATTTTTGGTAAGTTGTGCGCAGATTTATGGGGTTGGGTAAAGGAGCTTACGAGAGTAGTAAGTGACTGCACCCATCCCATAAAGATGCGTGCAAATCACCAAAAAGATTAGTTTTCGTCTTGATTTACGATTTTATTGGCCTTAATCCACGGCATCATCGCACGCAGTCTCTCACCCGTTTTCTCAAGCTCGGTATTTTTGAGGTTTCTTCTCTCGGCATTCATTCTCGGATATCCTGCCTGACCTTCAAGAACGAAGTCTTTGGCAAATTTACCGTTTTGGATCTCTTTGAGGATCTCTTTCATCGCTTTTTTGGACTCTTCGTTGATGACACGCGGACCGCTGACCATGTCACCATACTCTGCAGTGTTGGAGATGGAGTATCTCATATCTGCGATACCGCCTTCGAAGATCAGGTCAACGATGAGTTTCATCTCATGCAGACACTCGAAGTATGCCATCTCTGCAGGGTATCCCGCTTCTGTGAGTGTTTCGAATCCCGCCTGGATCAGTGCGCTGACACCACCACAAAGGACTGCCTGCTCACCGAAGAGGTCTGTTTCTGTTTCATCTTTGAAAGTCGTTTCGATGATTCCTGTTCTTCCGCCGCCGATTGCTGAAGCATAAGAGAGTGCAAGCTCTTTCGTTTTGCCGCTTGGATCCTGGTCGACTGCGATCAGGTCAGGGATACCGCCGCCTCTGACAAACTCGGAACGTACAGTGTGTCCAGGTGCCTTTGGTGCGACCATCATGACGTTGATGTCCGCTCTTGGCTGAATACGACCATAGTGGATTGCAAACCCGTGACCGAATGCGATCGTCGCTCCCTCTTTTAGGTTTGGCTCGATCTGCGCTTCGTAGATCTCTTTCTGGTTTTCGTCAGGCAGGAGGATCATGACGACATCACCCTTTGCAGATGCCTCTTCTACGGTAAGAACTTCGAAGCCTTTCGCTTCCGCTTTTTTCCATGAGCTTCCGCCTTCTCTCAGACCGATCACTACGTTTACGCCTGAATCTCTGAGGTTTTCCGCATGCGCGTGTCCCTGTGATCCGAAACCGATCATCGCTACTGTTTTGCTTTTGATGATCCCAAGATCACAATCTTTGTCATAATATACATTCAAATGTTCTGCCATCGTTTATCCTTGATGTGTTGAGTTTGCGCGGATTATACCCAAATGTTGCTTACCCTGTGATTTTATCGTTTTAGATAGTTCTGCCATCATTTTATGCTATAATTTTTTATAATCAATTAAAAGGAGACAGATTGATCGCACTGCTCAATGAGATCACCTGGTGGCACTGGATCGTATTTGGGGTCGTTCTCATCGTCATCGAAATGAGTACGGGTACCTTTTTCATGCTGACACTGGGCATATCCGCCATACTCGTAGGCATACTCGATACCCTCTTCGACCTCTCGATAAAAGTAGAAATTCTGCTCTGGCTGCTCTTTTCCATTCTCTCCATCCTTATCTGGATGAAATGGATCAAGGACAAGACCGTCTCCAACAGCGGACAGTCAGACTACCGTCTGGAGACACTCGGCACCGTTACCAAAGAGATCCATCCGCACGGCAGGGGCAAAGTCACCTTTGATGTTCCCGTGCTCGGCAACACAAAATGGCACGCTACCGCCAAAACGGACATTGCCGCAGGCACACGTGTGAAAATCGTAGAAGTCAACGGTCAGCTCATTGAAGTGGCACCCGTCACACAGTCAACAAACCAGTAAAGGAGAAAATTCATGGAAGCACTAACCGTACTCATTATTATCGCAGCGGGGGTTGTCTATACCCTCTACAAAGGGGTCAACATTGTACCACAGGGAGAAGAGTGGGTCGTAGAGAGACTCGGAAAGTTCGCCCGTACCCTCAAACCGGGCCTGAACATCATTGTTCCCTACATTGAAAATGTCAGAACCAAAGTCTCCACCAGAGACATCATTCTTGACATTCCCCAGCAAGAGGTGATTACCCGTGACAATGCCGTCATTCTGACCAATGCCGTCACATTCATTCGTGTCACCAATCCTCGTGACGCCATTTATGGCATTGAAGATTTTCAGCTTGCCATCCAGCAGCTGGTCATGACCACACTTCGCTCGATTCTTGGGGAGATGACACTCGATGAGGCACTCTCCAATCGCGAACACATCAAAGCCAAACTCAAAGATGCCATCATCGACGATGTTGCCGACTGGGGTGTCACGGTCAAGAGTGTCGAAATTCAAGACATCTCTCCCTCCGCCTCCATGCAGGAGTCGATGGAGCGTCAGGCTGCCGCAGAGCGTGAAAGACGCGCCATCGAAACCACTGCGGAAGGAAACAAAAATGCCGCCATCCTCGAAGCCGACGGCAAACTTGAAGCGGCAAAAAGAGAAGCCCAGGCACAGGTTGCACTTGCCAACGCCTCTGCCGAAGCGATCAAACTCATCTCCGACAACATTCAGGACAAAGAGCTGCCGGCAATGTTCCTGCTCGGAGACCGCTACATCAACTCACTTGAGCAGATAAGCAAAAGCCAGAACGGCAAATTCGTCATTTACCCCGCAGACTTGCAAGGTGCCATCAAAGGGATGCTCGGAAGTGTCTTTAAAAAATAAAAACGACAGCCGGCTCTCTAAAAGAAAGCGGCTGTTAACCAAAGAGGAACTCTGTTCGCTATAATGCAAATCATCAATACAAAGGAATGAAACATGTTCTCCGATATGCGGTATATCTGGTTTTTTATTGCCATCGCAGTCATTGCGGTTGCACTGCTTACCACACTCATTATTGAAATGCGCAAACCCAAAACCGACCCGAATGACAACCCCGACACCAAACGGATGAACGATATACTCAAAGATTAGAGGAGACGATTAGAAGTCATCATCCCCCTCATCGTTGAACTCCTGTTCTGCCTTGAGCTCTTCCTCTTTTTGAAGCTGTGCCTTCGTCAGCACCATCTCATGCAAAAATTCTCCAAAAAATGTCCGTGAAGGCACTTTTGCCATGAAAAGATAGACTCCGGCCAGAAATGCGACCACTGTCACTGCGGCAACCGCTTTTTGTGCCGGGTTGAACATCTGTATGGGCTCTTTGCGTTTAATCTCACATCTGCCGCCGGGGCAGTACTGCGGATCTTCACGCACGATCCATTTGTATATCATGCATCCCACACAGACGGAAAAAGAGGCTTCAAGAAACATCAGTGTCAGACAGAGTACACAAATGAGTACTTTATAGAAAGTAATATCCCAGTGTATGACAAACCACCACATCATGGGAAGAGAGATCAGCCATCCGAGTGTCCAGGCAAAGCGTTTTTGCAGACCCCCGGTATATTCAGGAGTCTGATTCTGTACGACAAACTTGCCCATTAGAAGCGAAGGAGAGTATTTGGGGCTGATCATCCGCGCCGTAAAATCAACAAAGAGAAAAGCAAGATAGACCCTCGCTACCATCACATGCCCGAAGCCTATGCCAACGAAGATAACGATCATCCCAAGTGCGAACAAAATACCTGCCGCCGCTCTTGCTTCACGTTCGTTCACTACCGTAACATCGTACCCTGGAACATTTTCGCCATATTCCCACAAAAACTGTTTCAAGTTCAAACTATGACTCCTGAGTAAAAATTCGGTCGCATTATAGCAAAGGAACCCTACCGAACGTAAATCAGTTTTGTTGAAACAAAAAATGAATTTTATCGAAAAAAGTGCTGGTAGTCTTTCACCCCATGCCAGTCTCCGCCCCATTTCCATCTGTGCCGCTTGAAAAGTTTTACAGCCTCGTCATGCTCAAGCAGTACAGCCCTGTCGGCTGCCGATCCGTCATGGGTATGTTTTCGTTTCCCGTACTTTAACGATGCCTTATGGGCGATATGTCCGCTTCTTGAAACATAGGGGTTTTCAATAGGGTTGATGTCGATTGCCCTACCGTAACTGTGTTTCGACCACTTGTGGCTTCCCGTGGCATTGCGGCAGTTGAAGGCCGATGTATTGTCCGCCTCTATACTTTTAAAGTCACTGCCGCCAAAATCACTCACCAGCCTCATTTGTCGAATGGGGTAATGCAGTGCATAGAGAGCTTTAAAGAGTGTTGTAACCTCCTTGGCCACATTCATATGTACGATCATCTCACCGGTATGCTCTTTTGCGTCAAATCCCCAATAGGTCATACGCACATAGCGAAGATTGCTGTAATGCACAGGACACCCCTCATGCCAGGAGCCTCCACGTATCATACGGGATTTCAGCGAATCATCAATGGGCAGTACCTCTGCCTGAAACGTTGCCCATAACGGCATAACAATACTCAAAAAAGCAGCCAAGATCAATTTCATGATATTGATTATAGCACAAATGCTACCTGCGTAGCATACTTTCAGCCCATGAGTATCGTATCATACGATAAACTTCTGTAGACACTAAAAAAGGACATAGAAAGGGAGGGAACACTCTTTTACTTCATTTACCTTTCATATTGAAATTGACGTTATAATAGATCAAAAAAAGGATACACCATTATGGAACAATTCAAAACCTATGCTTTGATGATCGGGCTGACACTTTTGTTCATCTGGTTTGGCGGAATGATCGCAGGTCAAAGCGGTATGGTCATTGCCTTTCTCATTGCCGCGGGAATGAACTTCTACGCCTACTATTACAGTGACAAACAGGTACTTGCGCACTACCATGCCATCCCTGTTGACAAAGCGCATGCAAGCGGACTCTATGACATTGTCGAACGCCTCACCCGGCGTGCCGGACTCCCAATGCCCAAACTCTACATCATCCCCGAACAGCAGCCCAATGCGTTTGCTACGGGACGTGACTACGAACATGCTGCCGTTGCCGTTACCGAAGGGCTGCTGCAACTGCTTGACGAGAGAGAGGTTGAAGGGGTCATTGCCCATGAACTCAGCCACATCAAACACTACGATATGCTCATTGGTACGGTAGCCGCCACCATTGCCGGTGCCATTGCCATGCTCGCACAGTTTGGTATGTTCTTCGGTGGCGGAGACAGAGACCGTCCCAACCCCATCGTCATGATCGCTCTTATGATTATCATGCCGCTGGTAGCGACCATCATACAGATGACCGTCAGCCGAAACCGTGAATATATGGCAGATGAAGGTGCCGCGCGTATGACCGGGCACCCCGAATGGCTGCAGTCCGCTTTGCAAAAGCTCGACAATTATGCCCGACAGATGAGTCTGCCCGAAGCCGATCCCCAGACAGCGCACATGTTCATTATCAACCCCTTTACGGGCAAGGACTTTTCCATGAGGGAACTTTTCAGCACCCACCCCAGTACCGAGTCAAGGATCGCAAGGCTCGAGGAGCTCAAACAGCTTTAGAGCACCTTTAAATTCTACTTTGTATCATCCGTTCATGCCGGGCATGATCGAAAGAGAGTCCAAGGTGTGTACACAGTGTCTGCGCATCTTTGTAGGCGATCGCCAGTGAACTGGTCGCACCGGGGCTTGGCGTCATATTGAAAACAATCCCCTCTTCGACGATCTTCGCTTCCCCAAGCAGTAGTTCATGTTTCTGTTTGTCGATGATCTGCGGGCGCATTCCGCCGTAACCTTCGGCAAATTCAAGGTCCTCCACCCCCAGAGTCGGTATGATTTTACGCGCATCATTAATGAATACTTCTTTGCCTACAAGCGGGATCTCCTCAAGAAAATTCTTGAGTATATACCGCCGTATGGTACTGTCTTTGAAAAGGTCGAAATAGACTTTTGTCACATCCGTATCGATATTCAACGCATCAATGAAATCCTGCAGATGAAGTGAATGGTAACGTTCCAGTTTCGGCAGGGCGAACGCCGTAGGGCCAAAACGTGTATGCCACGACTGCGTACAGTCCGGGTCGGCATGAATGGCAGCAAACGGCAACTTGGGGTTTTGCATGGTATAGACCTTGGTACGTAGCAGCTTCTTTTTGGCAAAAAAGAAACTCCCTCCTATGGGCAGTATGGCAAAGTGGTGTCCATACCCCATCGACTGTGCGAACAGCAGCGAATAGGCACCGGCATTCACTACGACTGTACGGGCATGGAATTCACCGTTTTCTGTACGCAGCAGATAGTGCCCGTTATCTTCTCTGTGAATTTCCGTTACCGCCTCGTTGTAATGCATCTGGATATTTTTGTCCGTATCGAGTGCATTTTTGGCGAAACTTTCACTCAGCCGTTTGTAATCGACAGTAGTGATCTGATTGCGTGCACCCATGGCAAGCACCTCTTCGGTACGTCCTTCCATCAGTTTCGGCTCATGTTCAACAAGAAACTTCTCGTCCCAAAGCTCCAAATAGGGGTAAAGCGACTTGAACGTTTCATACCGCTCTTTGAGCTTCTGTACCTCCTTTTTGCCTACGGCAAGTACCATTTTGTCACGCACGAAACCTATCTTTTCTATGCCTCCCACATTGTAAATGTAATTACTGACAAAAGAGGCATCTCGCTTGACCTTTTGTGCCTTCTCGTAGGTATAGTTGGTCTCTATGTCTCCCACATGCAGCGTCTGGGAGTTGGCTTTTGGGTTGGAGTTGAGCATCGCCAGTTCATCATATTTTTCAAAAAGTACAATGTTCTTCACCGGTGTAAAGGCTGCCAGCGTATAAAGCAAAGAAGTACCGGCCACACCTCCGCCGATGATCGCCGTGTCAAAAAGTTTGTTGATCTGCATATACCCCACTCCTTCGTTAATCATGCTACGACAAATCATAGCGACACTTCACTAAAAAATAGCTCCAAAAACCAGCCAGTTATGCTATAATGACCGACATGAAAACTATCGATAAACCCCAAGAATAAAAAAATGATATATCATTATGAATGTATTGCTATACAATACACACCGATACTCCCCATCATAACACCTGAAAGGTTTGATACATGAGCGCTTTTGCGGTACAACTGACCAAGGGTTGTCTGCCTTCCGACATTGAGCCCGAAGACAAACATGCCTTTGAAGAGCTGCAGCGCATCGGCGCGCTCGAGGAAGTGAACGGACTGTGGAGGCTCAACTCCCTCTACCGTGCAGGCAGACTCTACCTCAGTCAGGACGGACGCGGCTACGTTGAATCGGAGTTCAAGGAGCAAAAAGACCTGCTTATCGAACCGGACCATCTCGGCGATGCGAAAAACGGTGATGTGGTCGTTGCCAAACGCATTATTGCCAGACGCGGACGGGCTGCGGGAAAAGTGGTTGCCGTTATCCAGAAAGCCCACCTCTTTACCATTGCATACACCCACCGTGACACACAGGGAAACTTCATGACCCTTGATCTGCGTACAGGCGAACCGACCCATGTCAAAATGCCGGGAATGGATCTTAAAGCTTTCAAAACCGGTACCGTCTTCAAAGTCGATATTGACACCGAAGAGGTACTTGAAGTCTTCGGCCATCTTGACGATCCGATGGTCGATGAGAAAATTTCGCTGGCGCTTTTTAACCGTCACGATGCGTTCCCGAAAGAGTGTGTCGATGAGGCACTCCAAATCGAGTCGGACGTGATCAGAAGCGAACATCCGGACAGAATCGACCTGACCCATCTGGACTTCTGCACCATCGACCCGGTCACTGCCAAAGATTTCGATGATGCCATCTACTTCGACCTTGAAAAGTATGTGCTCTATGTAGCGATTGCGGATGTCAGCCATTACGTACCCTACTTCTGTGAAATCGACAAAGAGGCAAAAAAACGCGGCTTTACCACCTACCTGCCTCACAAATCGTTTCCCATGCTCCCTCGGGAACTGAGTGAAAACATCTGTTCGCTCAAGCCCAAAGTCGACCGGCTGGCATTTGTCTCCAAGATCACACTCGAAAGAGACTCTCTCAAACCGCTCAAAGAGGAGTTTTTCGAAGCGATCATCCACTCCAAACACCGCTTCAACTACGACACGGTCGATGCCATTTTGCAACACGGTTTTGGCGGTGACGACACTACCGTCTCGCGTATTCTGCACTGGCTTTTGCCCCTGCAGAAAATAACACAGCGGCTGCGCAAAGCACGCCTGAAACACGGTTTTGACTTTAGAAGCGAAGAGATCAAGCTCACCCTCGATGCCCAGCAGCAGCTTCTCTCCACACAAATAGAAACCGGTACCCCATCGCATTCACTCATTGAAGAGTGTATGCTCCTTGCCAACCAGGCAGCCGCCAAACGCTTTAATGGTGACGGCGACAGTATCTTCCGCATTCACGAACCGCCGCAACTGAGTAAAATGGAAGCGCTGTTGACAGAACTCTCTGCCATTGGGCTTTATGTAGAAGAGTATGAAGACTCTCCTTCACTCATTCGTGCCATTCAGGCCGAGGCAAAAAAGATGGGACTTGAAGCCGAAGTCGATGCCATGATCATCAAGTCTCTCAGACAGGCAAGCTACGCCTCACACAATGTCGGGCACTTTGGCTTGGGGTTTAGCCACTACAGCCACTTCACTTCGCCCATTCGGCGTTATGCGGACCTCATTTTACACCGTCTCATCAAAACACAGCTAAGAGACGACAAAGAGGAAGCCGAGTACCTCCTGAGAAACATCGACCCTCTCTGTGTCCGTGTCAGCGAGCTCGAACGCGAAGCGACCAAGTGTGAATGGGACTTTAGAGACCGCAAATTCGCCCGATGGGCGGAGAAACAAAAAGGCATGTTCTTCGAAGCCGAAGTCATCGAGGCAGGCGAAAGCGCCAAAGCCAAACTTCTTGGAGAGATCGAAGGGGTGGTGGTTCACCTCAGGGGCGATCAGGTTATGCTCTTCGATAAAATACGTGTCATGATTACGGAAGTAAACATTCCGCAGGCAGTCATTATGGCGGAACTGGTCAACAAAATAGGCAAAGAGGAGACAGAGCTGTGAACAACATAGCCACTATAACAGTGTTGCAATACATACGCCCTTGCTTCGCCCAAAAACAACAAAGAGGTCTGTAATGTATCAGCGTGAATTTGACCAAAAGCTAAGAGGTTCACTACCCAAAGCCATTCTCTTCTTTGGCGACAATGCCTATATGACCGACCACTACATAGAACACTATAAAAAAACACTCGATGCTGCCGACGATGCACTGACCCTTTATTTTGACGAGTGGGATTTCGATCAGGCCAAAAGTTATCTCATGCAAACCTCACTTTTTGGCGGTACGAACCTGCTGATTGTCAAACATGACAAGAAAATTCCCAAAAAAGAACTCGACACACTCATTGAACTTGCAAACAAGAACAGTGACAACTATTTTCTCTACGCCTATGCAGGAGGTGCCAAGGATGCAAAGTCGATGCAGAGCAGTTTTTCCGAAAAAAAGGGCGGTGTGTGGGTACGTTTTTTCGAACCCAACATCCGTGACGGAATCGCGCTGCTGCAACAGCATGCACAGGCACTCGGACTCGACATCGACCACTATGCACTCCAGCACCTGATGATGCTGCTTAACAACAATCTGGCACTATGCGCCAACGAACTGGAAAAACTCGCTATTGCCGGCACCAGAGTAACCTCCAAAGACATCGACACTCTGGTCTACTCCGCCGCACCACTTGCAACCGAACAGCTACTCATTGATCTTTTTAACAAAAAACCGATTACTGCAACCATTACCAAGCTGCTTGAACTTGGAGAAGATGAGGCCTCCCTGCTGCGTTCTACCCAGTTCTTTGTCAATCAGATCTTTCTTTTCCACGCTTACATAAAACTGAACGGGCAGGTAGACTCCGCTGCCATTTTAGGCTACAAGCTTCCCAAGCAGATAGAAGAGCAGAAAGCCCAGCTTGCACTGCGTGTCAAGTCTGCCGCATTGCTGAAAATATTTGAACATCTTCTTGAGAGTGAAATAGAGATGAAAAAAGCACCAGCGACCCAGAGGGAAGTGCTGCTTTACAGTATACTGATCAAGATACAGGGGTATCTGTAGGTTTGTATAACCTTCTGTACTCATTAATGCGTAATCAGGGTTTGAAATATGAGAGTATGAAACTATCGCTAATACTGCATCACTCTTGATCGAGATCATCTATCATCTGGTTTACAGTTTCAAGCAACTCGTCTATATGATTCTGGCACACTTCAAAAATAGTACTGGCATCCAGGTCGAAATAGTGATGCGATAAAACATCCCGTATACCTTTGATCTGTTTCCATTCAATATGAGGGTATTGTGACAGCAGGGTATTGTCCGTAATTTTATCTATGTTCTTTAAACTCTCACCCACGGCAATAAGTTTCATACAGATACCGTCTAACTTCTCCCGTCCTGTTTCAGTATCGGTAAAATCATCTTCCTTTTTTGCATAAGAGCATCTTTTCTGGACAACAGTAAGTGCACCCGAAACCTGTTGAAGTATCTCTACAACCAGTGTTTTATCGTACGGCATAAATACCATCTTCAAGGATTTTTTTTCTCAAATACGGATTCATTTTATCCCTCAGCCTGACAATATCAACTTTTTTATGCAAATCCTCTTCGAGTAATTGTTTTACGGCAACCAAATTTAAAAGTTTAGGCTTCATTTCAACAAAGACATCAATATCACTGTTTTCTCTGGCTTCATTTCTAGCATAGCTGCCAAAAATGCCAATAGCTTCAACTTCATACTTGTCCTTCAAAACTGTATAATGATTTTTGAGATAGTCAAGTATTTCCGATTTTGTCATAATCAACCCCTCTGGTTTTGTAATTTTAATTATAGCATGTTTTTCGGTAAGCTCATCGAATTGTTCTGAACCGGTAGAAATGGCCTACGGCAAACAGATAAAAAATTCAATAAAAACAAAGCAAAAAGACTGTAACATATTGCTTCCAAAAATTCCTGCTCGTTTTTTTGGACGGGGATCAACGCATTTTAGTGCCGGTCATCCGATAACAAACGGGCTATTAAACCAAAAGGAAATACATGACTTGTTATGAAACACTGTTCGTAGTCAAACCTACACTGACAGAAGAAGAGATTACGGCACAAATCGCCAAGGTTAAAGATGTTCTTGCAAAAGTAGATGCAGAACTTCTTGCAACCAATGACATGGGTATGAGAAAACTTGCTTACCCTGTAGAGAAAAGCGACAGAGGATACTACACTGTTCTTTATTACAAAGCCAACGGTGACGCGATTGCAGAGATCGAAAGAAACCTCAGAATCAACGAAGAGATCATTAAATTCCTGACAGTCAAATATGTCAACGGAAAAGAGATCGCTCAATTCGAAAAGCAAGTCGCTGCTGCCAATAAAGGCAACGAGGCTGAAAGCAAAAGCGAAGAAGCGTAACCAGCGACCATTAGAGGAGCAACCTTATGTACAACAAAGTGATTTTGGCAGGAAACCTTACCAGAGATGTTGAGGTCAGATACACACCGGGCGGTACGGCCGTAGGCAATACCGGACTGGCAGTGAACAGAAAGTTCAAGTCCGCAACAGGTGAGCAGAAAGAGGAAGTGATGTTTATTGACATCACCTTCTTCGGACGCACTGCCGAGATCGCCAACCAGTACCTTAGAAAGGGCAGCAAAGTTCTGGTGGACGGGAGATTGAAGCTTGACCAGTGGACAGCACAGGACGGCAGCAAACGAAGCAAACACTCCGTAACAGTGGAAAACCTTCAAATGCTCGGCAGCAGAGACGAGAATGCGGCAATGGGCGGCAACACCTATGGCGGAGGAGAGCCTCAAAGTGCAGGCTATGGTGCCCCTGCACAGGACAGCTACAGCCAGCCTGCACCATCTGCGCCTGCCGCACCGCAGTCACAGCCTGAGCCCAGCCCAAGCATCCCGGAAATCGACATCAGCGAAGATGAAATACCGTTTTAATCAATAACAACTTAAAAATGTAAATAACGCATTTTATATTCCCTTTAAGGGATATAGTCGTTATTTACACTGTTTACAAGCTCCGATCCCCTATTTCAATGCTCATTTTTTTTGGCCATGGCACTGCATGCGACAAGCGGCGGCAGATTTGAAGCTATCCTGGAGAGTTCGTCATACCAACACGCTAATGTACTTTCTTTATTCCGATTCATCGAATAGAGCATCCACTTTCCACGCTGTCTGGCACTCAACATACCTGCTTCACGCATCTGTTTGAGATGTCTCGATACCAGGGGCTGTGAAAGTAAGAGAGTGTCGCATATCTCACAGACACACAGCTGACTCTCCCTTACAAGCAGTGCCGCTATTCTCACCCTGTTACTATCTGAAAATATCTTGGCAGTTTTGACCAGTTCTTCCATTGGCAAATTTCCTTGCTTAAGCTTTATATAACAATTTTGTTATATGATTGTAGCACAAATAGATTGAAAGGTTACTACTATGGAAGTTACACATTTTCTGGAAGCACTCTGGCAGCTTAGTCTTGCCATGGCTCCCTACATTCTTTTCGGTCTGATCTTTGCAGGTATTTTGCATGAGATCGTACCCGACAGTATTGTCACCAAACATTTGGGCAACGACAATGTCTCTTCTGTGATCAAGTCCACCCTCTTTGGCATTCCTCTGCCGGTCTGTTCATGCGGGGTCATACCCTTGGCAACATCCATCAAGAAATCAGGGGCTAGCAAAGGCGCGACGCTCTCTTTTCTCATCTCCACACCCATTACGGGAGTGGATTCCATTCTTGCGACCTACGGGATATTCGGCTGGATCTTTACGATCTACCGCGTTGTCACCTCTATGATCATCGCCATTGCAGCAGGTATTCTGACCAATATCTATGACAGAAAAAAAGAAGAGGAACCCGTTGTCGAACAAAAACCGGCATTCTCTGCCGCTGCACCAAAACAGGCAGGCACATTTTCTCAAAAGAGCACCTTTCAAATAAAAGCATCGCCAAGCGATGCAAATAAACACTCTTCATCCTTCACCCTTCACTCTTCACCCTCTTCCGAAGCGAAAGAGTCAAGTTGTTGTTCATCGGGTTCCTGCTGTGAGAGTGACGAGAAAAAAGGTTTCTCTTTTATATCTGCCATGAAGTATGCCTTCATCACACTGCTTGGAGACATTGCCAAACCGCTCTTTTGGGGTCTTATTATCGGGGCACTCATCACGGTGGCCATACCGGACAATCTCAGTGAAGTTCTCAAAGAGTACAACTGGCTGAGCTACCTCATCGTCATTGCCATTGCTGTACCGATGTATGTCTGCGCTATCGCGTCACTTCCCATCGCCGCTGGACTGATGCTCAGCGGTGTGAGTGCCGGGGCAGCCTTCGTCTTCCTCTCGGCAGGCCCTGCGACCAATACGGTGACCATAGGGGTGGTCAAGAAGATGCTGGGTAGTCGATCACTTGCCATCTATCTTGGTACCATCATCATAGGAAGTGTACTTTTCGGTCTGGGACTTGACTATCTCTTCGACGCCTCCAACATCGATCCTGCTTCACTAGTGCATATGGATGAGCATGGCGGCATCATTGCCATACTCAGCTCCGTCATCCTGTGGGGGCTGGTACTGTACTTTATGCTTAAACCCTATTTTACAAAAAAAGAGAGTTGCAGCGGAGGGTCATGCTGTTCATCATAAGGGTGCTTCTAAAACGTTTTTTACTCAATGCGACAGAGACGCACTCACCCCTGAAAGATTGTCAGCATTCATGGCTTCGCTTCACTCCGGCCATTCCGGTTCCGAAGCGACAAAGGATAAACAGTGATCCTTTACTGACACTTCTCACATTTGTGACTGCCGGAGTATCGACTGAAAAATTGCGTTTTTAGAGGTATCCAAATGTATCGTATCTTTAGAAAATAATAAACTTGAAAAACTGGTAGTCTTCTCTTTATAAGAAAAATAAAAGTGTAATTACTGTATTATACACCTTCAAAATTCTTGCTCATTTATCCGAGTGTAAAACTCATGTGTATATGGGCTATTAAACCAAAAGGACCACCATGGCAGAAAGAAGAAAGTTCAAAAAAAGATACTGTAAATATTGTGAGCAGAAAGTCGACTTCATCGACTACAAAGATCTCAACGCGCTTAAATTCAGTTTGAGCGAAAGATTCAAGATCATGCCAAGAAGATTGACAGGTAACTGTAAGCGTCACCAGGAGATGGTAACAGTTGCGATCAAGAGAGCAAGACAGACAGCACTTATTCCTTACATTGTTGACAGAAAGAACGTTGTAGAAAATCCGTTCGAAATCATCAAGTAAATCCTCTTTGCCTGCGCTACGCAGGCAACTATGGCACAATCGTGTCAAACGCCCCTATTTTTTCAGCACCATAAACCACTTATCGGCTTCATCCAGTCCATAAAGCGATATAGGTTCAGCAGCAAGCAGTTGCATCTTTGAACACTGTTCAATCTCCTCCGGCGTATGATAGTACTGCTGTATCGTCTGTGACATACGGGCATAACATCCACGCTCTGCATCTTCAAAAAGGGTAAAGTCGGCCGTGTAGACGTCACCGTCAAAATCACTGTCTATGGCAAGAAAACGGTGTGCATCTTCTGTAACATACGCGCCGACAGCAACCTGTTCAAAACCGTACAGGGAGTTCATGTCAAACATAAACATACCGCCTTCGTTCAGATGCTCACGAATACAGCCGAAAAATCCCTCAAGGGCCTCTTTGGGCAGGTAGTTCATCATGTCAAATACAGCGGTAATGACATCGAAACGCCCCTCAAGTGCACACAGGTCTACCGTCTCTGCGTCGATGCCCTGCTCCTGTGCACGTTTGACCATCACCGGACTGAGGTCTATGCCCTTTGCTTTTACCGAAGGAAAACGTTGTTGCAGTGCGGCAAGGTAGGCACCGCTGCCGCAGCCTACATCAAGCAGGGAGTCAAAAGAGAGATTGGAGAGTGTATCGTAGTAGTAGGTGTAGAGTGAGGCGATCGCCTCTTCGTTTTCCAGCATATCCTCTACTCTGGCGTAGAGATCGAGTGACTCCGTGGAGTTAGCCATGTTTCTCGACGACAGCTTTGATCTGTTCGTAGAGTGAGAGGATCTCCTCTTTTTTGGCGTAAAAGCTGTTTTTGTTGGCAATGAGATGCGCCGAAGAGTCCATAATCTCTTCAGCCACCTTCAGGCCGTTCTCACGCATGGTATTGCCGGTCTCGACAATATCGACGATGGCATCGGCAAGACCTACCAGCGGAGCGAGCTCTATGGAACCATAAAGCTTGACCACTTCAACCCCGACGGCTTTTTTCGCAAAGTAGTTTTTGGTAATGTTGACCATTTTGGTCGCTACTTTGATGTTCGGACGGCTCCAGTCGAGTTCATCTTCATTTTTAATCCCAATGGCAACCTTGCACTTGCCAAGCTGCATATCGAGCAACTGAATGATGTCCAGTTCCTTTTCTGTAATGACATCCAGCCCGACCACGCCAATGTCTGCCGCGCCATGTTCGACGTAGGTGGGGACATCCTGGTTACGTACGTTGAGAAAGCGAAACCCCTCTTTTTCCATAATGAGCTCTCGCCCCTCAAAACAAAATTCTCCGCCAAAAATCTCTGCGAAAATCTCCAGTGTCTGCTCTGCAATTCTTCCTTTTGGAAGTGCTACTGTTAACATATCCATTTATCCTTAAGTGCTTTCATCATACCCTGAAAGACCAGTGTTTCATCATAGTGCGCGTCGTCAAAAAATGTCGACAGAAATGCCCCGTCCCCACCGGTAAAATAGAGGGGTTCATTTCCCCGATGCTTCTCTATGAGTGATTGTATAGACGCGATTATACCATAGCTTATCTGCTCTTTGGTTGTAAGCGGCAGACGGCTGACATCTACAGAATAATCCAGTGCAACATCCAGCACCGGGGAGATTTTGCGATAACTCTCAAGCTGCGCCTGCAAGCCCGGCAAAATATATCCGCCTTTGTAGACACCCTCGCGCATTACATCGACCGTAACGGCTGAGCCGGCATCGACGAACATACCATTGTCATGACTCAGACAGAGTGCCTTTCTGTCTACCCCCATCGTTTCATATTCATTGGGCAGGGAGATCATTGCCGAAATATTCTTCCAGTTTTCTATATGACCGATCTTCTCTTCTATATCACTGTTGACAGAAATATAGTGCATCGGTAAATCTTCATATTTGCGGATTGCGTCCTCATAAGAGAGGTGTTCCACATGCACACCATCATAAATATGAAAATGGGTATTACCGATATCGGCAAGCAGTATATTCATGATCTTCCTTTATGCGCCAGCCTGCATGGCTCCATTTCATTACAACCGTTTCGGTTCCTTCGCCATCATTTTGAAGCAGTTCACGATTGCCCAACGTCCAGCACCTTCCATCCATGCTCTTCGAGCAGTGCTTTGGCTTTGGAGCAAAGCGGTGCTCTAATAATGATATATCTCTTTTTAATCGCCGCGTCAATGTACTTCTCAAGTTTCTCATGAAGCTGCATCAACTCCGTTGCCTCTTTGCGAAGTACCCTGCTCTTCTTTTCAAGCACCATCACATCGGCATAGTAGCCTTTAAGGTCAATGCCAAGATATATCTGTACCTTTTTGCGCGAACCAAGTTCCTTGGGCGTGACAGGTTTGAGGGATTTGAAAACAATATTCTTTTTCTGTAAATATTCGACGACTTCTTTCATGCTGCTATCATACCCAAATCATCTCAAAGGATGGTAACGGTACATCGTATCCTGTAAATTCTGTTTCTGTATGTGCGTGTATATCTGCGTCGTCTCCAGTGAACTGTGACCAAGCAGCTCCTGCACCACGCGTAAATCGGCTCCTCCGATGATGAGCGAAGAGGCAAAAGAGTGGCGAAGCACATGGGGAGAGACACCGAGGTATTTCTTGACGATCTTGTAGGCACTGATGCGGCTGAGCGGTTCGCCGCGATAGTTGAGCCAGAGGTAACTGCTTGCCATAGTCTGCTTTGCAAGATACGCTTCAAGCGCCTCTACGGCAACAGGGGCAAGAGGCACGACACGCTCTTTCTCTCCTTTGGCAAAGCGAATTTTGAGCCACCCTTCGAGAATGTCACTGCGCTGTGTGGAGAGTGCTTCGGAGATGCGGCATCCGCTGGCATACAGAAAGAGTATCAGCGCATAGTCACGAAGCCCCTGAAGCGTACTCCTGTCAATACTTTCCACCCCTGCCATGATCTCCTCGGGACTGAGATATTTTGGGAGATTTTTAGGTACTTTCGCCATGGGGATTTTGATTGTTTCATGGGTAAAATTCTGGCGGTGACAGAATGCAAAAAAGGTATTGATGGAGGAGAGTTTCCTGTTCAGCGTGCGCTTGTTCTCAAACGAGGAGAGAAAAGCGAGTACATCGGCTGTCTCAAGCTTGGTCAGCGGTTTGTTCACCTGCGCCTCAAGCTGTTTCAGATCGCCAATATAGGAAGAGACCGTCAATGCATCGAGTGCCTTGGTGACACTCAGGTACTCTTCGAAAGCGATCAGCAGATCGGACATTGCCTATTGGTAGTTCAGTTTGTCAAGATGGATGACGGTGCCGTCTTTGTAGAGCCTGTTTCCGGAAATAAATACTGGAGATTCCACTTCGCCTACATCATAAATACGGTATGCATTCAACGCTTTGTTCAGAACAATCAGCGAGCCCTTGATATCGAGTGCGTATACTTTATTGTCAACTACGGTTGCTTCCGAGAACTGTGCAAACTTGAACTTCTGCTTCGCCTTCTCTTCAAGCCTTACATTGAGTTTGATGATTTCGCCCTCTTTGCTGAACAGATAGATCGACTTTCCGCTTATCGATACTTCGGCGATGTTTGCACGGTGTTCATATTCACCCTCTGCACCAAGCGTAAGTATCTTTTTGGGAGTTGCCGCAACCAGGGTATCTCCCATTCTGGAGAGATAGATGATGTTGTTGAATACCTTGTCGCTGCTCAGGTAGACCACTTTGGCATTTTCCGGATCGTTCACATCGAAGATGATCAGCTTTCCGTCAAGCATCGGCATCACCACAAGCGAATCGATAAAGAGCGGACTGGCTGCCCGCGTATCGATGGCATAGGTACTCTCTGAACGGTTCTCTATGATCTTTTTACCCTGTTTCAGAATGTAAAGCCCAAATGCATTGTTGTTGAGAATATAGGCGATCAGTCCATTTCGGATACTCGCCGAGACCACAGGAATATGCAGTTCGATTTTGCGTACTTTTTTCGGGGACTGCTTGCTGATTACCTTGAGTGTGCCGCTGTCATCTGCCGCAAGCACATAGCGTTTGCTCTCACTCAAAAAACGGTATCCCTCACCCAGTGAAAAGGTGCTTATTCCTGATTTTCCGATATATCTGCCGTCAGAAAGCGTTGCCCCCTCACGGCTCTTGTCAACAATCTCACCCGCATAGCTGCTTTGGGCATTATTGACAGAGTAGGTCTGTTCTGGCTCAAAATATTTTTTGGAACTACAGCCGGAAAAGAGCAGAGCTACCGCTGCAAAAGGAAGAATGAGCCTTTTCATCAGTCTGCCTTGAGTGTTGCGTGTTTGAGCAGTTTGGCAAACGCTCCGACGGCAGAGCGTTCATCTATCAGGGCAAGCTTCTCTTTCGCTTTTGCCGCATTGCCGGACTTGAGCGCGACATACGCCTCTTCCAGATAGGCAAGTTCTTTGTAGTAAACCGAATCGACCGGTTTCTTCTCGATCGCACCGACAGAGTAACGGCTCATATCGGCAATCACTTCATTGGTGCTTTTCTCAAGAAAGGCAAGCTGTTTGACATCCTGCTTCTTGGCTGCCTTAGAGAATGTGTAGAGTTCATAGAGTTTCGGGTTTTTCTCTTTGAGTACTTTCAGCGCCTCGGCATCATCGGGCTTTTGCTGCAGGGTAAGAAAAGCCTGGTTGGCTGCTTCGAGTCTCGATTCCTTAACAGCCTGCATGCCAGTTGTCACAGCAACATAGAGCAAAACCGCCCCCGCGATCCCCCAAATGGGCAGTTTGTATTTTTTATAGAGTGTCTCCAGCTTAAACGCACTCTCAAGCAGCTTTTCATCACCACTCAGTTCATTTTTGACATAGTTGACTTCGTCTTTGATACTCACACTATACTCCCGTCTGTTTTATTGGTACTATTATACCACCTTGGCATTAAAGCTCCACAACCGTAATGCCAAGATTCCCCGGCATCCGGTAGAACTTCTGAATTTTGGGGTGGTGTTTGAGGTAGTCGGTTACCATCTTGGCAAGCACACCGCTGCCTGTACCGTGGATAATCTGCACTTCATTCAGCCCGTTGACCAGTGCATCGGAGAGGAACTTGTCGACTGTTTCAATAGCCTCGTCCGCATACATGCCAAGCAGCTTGACCGAAACCGCCCCGCCGCTCTTTTCTACATGGTGTGTCGCTTTTTTGGGTTTTTGCACTGTCTTGAGCTTTGGTGTCTCTTCCCGCTTTTTAAGTTCGCCCAGCGGCACACGCATCTTCAGCCCGTCTACAATAATCGTCGCATCCTTGCCACGAATGGAGAGCAGTTCCCCTTTATGGGAACGGTACTTGATTTTGTCTCCCTCTTTAAGCGGCTCTTTGGGAGGCTGCTGGGTTTTAGGTGTGCTGCTCTTTCGCTTGTGCGCTTCATTGAGCAATCTTCGTCCTTCAGTGGACTCTTTGGCCTTGAGCGCTTCACGTGCCTTTTTGGTCGCGGCATTGTAGCGGTTCTCCAGAGTCGCAAGCAGTTTGCGGTGCTGCTCCTTCCGTTTCTCCTCTTCATCGAGCATCTTCTGTTTCTGCTTCTCGATTGTTTTGCGTTCCTCTTCTATCTGTGCGATCTTCTGCCGCATCTGGTGCTCGAGCGTGGTCGATTTTTCAATGAGTTCGTTAAGGTTCTCCTTGTCCTCTCCATACGCCTGTCTGGCTTTGTTGACAATGGCGGGAGGCACCCCGTAGCGCTGTGCGGTCTCAAAGGCGTAGCTTTTTCCGATGCTGCCCTGCAAAAAGGTATAGGTAGGTACCCTGCGCTCTTCATCATAGAGTGCGGCGACCAGCTCTACATCGTCATCTGCCGCCATCAGCGAAGCGAGCCGTTTGTGGTGCGTTGTGACCACAAAGTGAATGCCCCGCTCTTTGAGCGCTTCGAGCATGACCCGAAAGAGTGATGCTGCCTCGTCTGAGTCCGTACCAAGTTCAATCTCATCCACACCGACAATGGCATCACGCATCTCAAAGAGCCGTGCGAACTCCTTCATACGCCCGGCAAAGGTAGAGATGTCGTTCTTGACCGACTGCGGATCGTCAATGACCGCTTCCATGTGCCTGTAGTGCCCTACCCGCGTACGTGCCGCATCACATTTGAAAGGCAGGAGGTATTTGCTCATATAGACCGCGCTCAAAAGCGATTTGAGCAGCATTGTCTTTCCACCGGCGTTCACCCCGGTTACGAGCAGTACCGGTTTTTCCATGGCAAGTGTAACCGGCACGGGGTTCTCTATGGCAGGGTGGGCAAAGTCGTGCAGCACTACCCCTTTGTGTTTGTCGGGGAGGATGAACTCATACTCGTTCGCTCTGGCAAACGAAACCCTTGCCTGATAGTGGTCAAAACGGTCATAGGCTTTGTTGATGAACGTAAGAAAACGTTCCCAAGTATGAAAAACGGCCGATATCTCTTTGCAATAGCGCCATATGATCTCGGAACGGTTGCTCAGCAGCGCCGCCTCTTTCTCTTTGAGGTGGGTGACACTCTGGGGGATGATGTAAAAAAATCCGCCCGAACTTCGCCCGACCACCGTAGCCTTGATCGCATGGTTGAAGCCGCCGCGTACAAGCAGGGTCTCTTCTCCTGCATGAAAGTGCACCTGTGTATCGACCAGGTAGTCCTGAAGCTTCGCTGAACGTGCCAGACGGTAGAGTGTCTCTTTGATCTCCGAGCGTGTATGTTTGAGCGCTTTCTCCACCCCAAAAAGTGTTTCGTCCTTCTCGGGGTTTATCTCACCCTCCTCGGTAAAGTACCCGAGTATCTGCATGATCTCCCCGGGAATCTCGATCTGCGCGATCCAGCTTCCCAAAGGCTCCGGGAAGTCCTGCGAACGCAGTTTGTTAAAGTAGGCACAGATGGTTACAAAAGCGTAGATCTCCTCAAGTGCCAATACACCCTGTTTTTGAATGATATTCAGTTCACGATCGAGATTGGGTACGGGTTTTGGAAGCGGGAACTGCACCTTTGAAAGCGCCTGAATGTAGCGATGGTGCTGGTTAATGTCCCCCTCCATCGCCACAGGCTTCTCTCTGGCGAGGAAGTGGGTAAACCGTTGGATATATCCGTCAAGATCCAGCTTCTGGACGATCGATCTTTCATGCATTCGCGCGACACCTTTGTATTCATTTTAAGGAATTATACAATACAAGCTGCCAAAAGCACCTATGATGCCGCACAGAACAACAGAATCTGCCTATCCTTGCAATATTATAGTTTACGCTATGTCTCTATTGCGTTCGTTAAAAACTGTAGCCGATGCGTACAATCGACTTGGTATCGGTCGTATCAAACCCTATTGGAGGGATGTTGTCGTAGCGTATTTGACCCTCAAGCGTCACACTCAGCTTCTTGGCTACATCAAAGGTAAGACCAAACACTCCCATCACTTCGTAGTCACTGAAGTCCGAAAAATTCTCCGAAGCACCGGCCTTGACGTAGAGAAGACTTGTTTTGTTCAACTGGTTATTGTACTCTGCGTACTGTGTAAACGAGGTAAAGTCATGGTCCGGCTGTGCATTGCTGTACTGTTCAAGGTTGTAGGCTGCACCCAGTTTGACCTCGAAGCGGTGCTGTCCGTCATTGTACAGTTCATTTCCCATACCCGCGCCAAGAAAGGTTTTGCTGTCGAAGTTTCGAAATGTATTACGCAGCCATCGTACACTGGCGTAGGCAAACCATTTGCCTGAAAGTTTCTGCTCAAGTGCCAAATTCGCCGCATACTCTTCATTGTCTTTCACGCCGTCGTTCTTTGTCAGGTAGACACTCGCATCGAACATCCATGAAAGATCACGTCCGGCATATCCCGGTATGAGATAGGAGGCTTCATATTTTCCATTGAGGTTGAGGGTTTCGGTATTTCCCGTCGTATTGGCAAACCCGAAATCGATATGCTGTTTGAGTTCTTTGGAGGCTTTGATGTCGGGACTGCTTCCATATTTGCCTTTGACATCATCTATCTTGATATCTGCCGTTGCCGCTGTTGCCGTCAGCAGCATGATCGCCGCCGCTCTTTTTAGCTGTTGCATGTTGTATCCTTGTCTGATTTAAAAACGGTATTTTACCATGCAACTATCTAAAAAATATGAGGTACTATATCTCTCCGCGTATCTGGTAGGTAATATCCCCTGCACCGAAGGCGGTCACCAGCCCGCTGTCGTACTCGCGGATTACATGCCTGTCTTTTATGACCTTGACGACACCGTCTTCTTTCCTCACACTGTCAGCCATCAGCAGATTATAGCGGCTGAATGCCCCTTTAAGGTCAATATCGACCTCCAGTTCACCCGCCGACCAGATAGGCAGGATGACCAGTTCATCCGCACCTTCGAAGCACTCGACAAAGCCCGGAAGGTTGTCGATGGTACGGGAATACTTGTGTGGCTGCCAGATGACATTGAGCCGCTTGAAGCCGCGCAGTTTTTTGTAGGAGGCCAACGAACGCATCGTAACACGAATCTCTGTGGGGTGATGCCCGTAGTCGTCGATGACGACCATATCGTCACTGTTTTGGATAATATCGAAGCGTTTTTTGATCCCTTTGTAGTGTTTGAGATTTTCACGTATTGTCTCCATCTCCACACCCAACTCCCGTGCAGCCAGTATTGCCAGTGATGCATCGAGTGCAATGTGTTCACCAAAACCGAAAACATCGAAACTGCCGAAGTCGCGAAGCGTAAAACGCGTATGCGGCTCTCCGTCTATCAGCACGAATGAGATATCGTGTATCTCTTTGGAGGGGTAAAGTTTGATGCTCTCCATCTCCAGTGACGCAAGAAAATCATCTTCGGCATTGATAATACGAACTTTTGCCAGAAAGAGAAAGTTTCGGTAGGCATTGTAGAAACGCTCCTCGTCATACTCATAGTACTCCATGTGCTCGGGTTCCACATTGGTGACAATGGCCAGATAAGGGTGGGAATTGAGAAAGCTCTCATCACTCTCATCGGCTTCGAAAACCACCTTATTGTTGGGAAAGTTGCGCACATTCGAGCCGAACTCTTTGGAGATGGCACCAATGAGCGCATTGGTCTCGGGAAGCAATGATGCCAGCATTGCAGACGTGGTACTCTTGCCGTGCGCACCGCCTACGGCATACACCTCTTTGTCACCCAGAATGAACTTCAACGCTTCTTTTCTCGACAACAGCTCAATACCCAGCTCTTTGGCACGCTGATACTCCGGATTGTTCGGACGCACAGCAGCGGAATAGATGACCCTGTCAACCCCTTCAACGGCATCGGGATGGTGGGGAATGGTGATCTTCGCACCGAAATTGAGTGCCAGGTCGTTGGTGATCTCCGTCTGCTTTATGTCCGAGCCGGAAATGGTATGCCCGTCATTGTAAAGAAATTTTGCCAGAGCCGAAAGCCCTATGCCGCCGATACCTATGAAATGTATTTTCATCTACCTGTTCCTTTCTACCAAAACCGCCTACTCACTGCGATGCGCTCTTGTCCTCTTCAAGTACCTTAAGTTCCTCTTTGCCCTGCTGTACATACTTGCTGTACATCGTAAGCAAAATATCGTTTGGCTGCACAAAACTGCGGATGAAAAATGCCAGCGGGTCATGCGGATCTACATCTTTGACATCCACGAGGTTTTCAATGAAATCATCGAATGACATCCCCGACATCACTGCGGAGGCATGGATCATCATGGCATCTTTGAGCTCATCGTCGTTGACCGTATGATAGAGCACAAGAAACATCTCCTTGGCCGCTTTTTTGTCGTTTTCACTGTAACGCTGTATGGCATGCTCATAGATCGCACGCGCGATCGCCCGCTCCTCTTCGTTGCCGAGCACATCGAAATCTCTGTGTTCGCTCAGATACTCCGCAAGACGGTCAAACGCGGTATTGACAATAAATGTAAAGATCTCGTTGATCTCATCTTCAGGCGCTTCAATGACCAGCTGTGCATCCAGCAGCTGATAGCCTTTGGCGACACTCTCTTCCTCTTTGCACTCCTTCTCCAGTCGTGCGATATTGGCAAGGAACTCAGGGTCTTTCTTGAGCTCTTCGACATGAATTTCAGGCATTTCCATTTTTGTCCTTCGTATAATATATTTATCAACCAAAGCGATAAAATAAAAGCATTGCCAAGCAATGCATACAGCAATTCCTAATTCCTAATTCTTCATTCCCAATTCCTCATTAAGCGCAGCGATCCGCTCCAGCGCTTCACGTGTCTGTGCTTCCTCATACACCAGGGCCAGTCGTACATACCCCTTGCCTTCCCCTTCTCTGCCAAGGAAGGAACCGGGAATCACCTTCAAATTAAAGCGCTCATAGAGTTTGACGGTAAAGTCTATCTCGTCACCTACACGCAGCCAGATGTAAAAGGTCGCTTCGGGCGCATCGACACCGATCACCTCTTTTGCGACCGCAAAGTTGCGTTTGTACTTCTCTCTGAACAGATCCACATGCGACTGGTCCGCCCATGCTTTAGCCGCAGCTTCCTGCAGCGGCAGCGGCGATGCACACCCGACATAGGTCCGATACGTCATATAGGCTTTGAGTATCTTCTCATCCCCTGCAATCAATCCCGACCGAAGCCCCGGTGCCGAGGAGCGTTTGGAGATCGAGTTGATCACCAGTACGTTTTTAAAAGAGGGATTGCCCGCTTCAATGGATGCATTGAGCAGTGACGGTATTGGCTCGTTGAGGTAAAGATCGGCATAGCACTCGTCATTAAGCAGGACAAAGTCGTACTTCAATGCCAGATTCACCCATTTTTTCAGTGCTTCCATATCCATGGTAGAGGAGGTCGGATTGTTGGGAGAGTTGAGAATCACCAGATTGGCTTCGGCAAGCACCTTTTCATCGGGCACGGGCTGAAAACCGTTCGATTCATTGAGGTTCAAGTAGACAACCTCCGCACGGCTTGCAATTGCCGCTCCCTCATAAATCTGGTAAAAAGGGTTTGGAAAGACCATCAGCGGGTTCTCGACATCGTGCAGCAGAAACTGTGGAAAGTTAAAGAGCACTTCACGCGTTCCGAAGGTCGGGATGATCTGAGTGTTGTCCAACGACAGGGAAAAACGGTTTTTCAGGTATGTCAGCATTCCCTCTCTGAGCACTGACTCTCCCGCTGTCTTTGGGTACTTGTTCAGTTTTTCGGCATTGGCCGTAAGCGCATCGAGAATAAACTGCGGTGTAGCGAACTGCGGCTCGCCGATAGTCAGAGAAAGCGGTGCATAGTCGCTGTTGGGAAGCACATTCTCAAGAAGCATGTTGAGCTTCTCGAAAGGGTAGGTTTCAAAATTCATGATCGCCCTGTTTTTTTCAGAGATTATAGCGAAGTTGGGGTTAAGCTCAATAGAGCCGTACCCCTCCGGTATTGAGCTTCGTCTTGGTAGTTAAAAAAGCACCGGTGCTGATGCGCTCCCGCACACGCTTCAAGACACGACGCGTCTCCTTTTCTGTCGCAAACGGTCCGATGAGCACTTTGAACTCTCTGCCCGGAATCACTTTATAGGGAAGATGCTCACGTGCGATCTTTTGAAGATACGCATGGCTCGGGTAGTGAGCGAACGAACCTGCCTGCACATAAAAAGGTTTGGGGATGCCGGCATCCGGAACAGATACGTCGTGGTATGCGTCTTTTTTTACAACCGGATCTGGTGCAGCGACAACGGCACTGCCACCCCTTCCTTTATAGCCCACGAGCCACAGAATAATCGCATCTTCAAGCTTTGCCGCTTTCCATCGGCTTTTTTTGGTATTGACAAGAATGACCGTTGTGTAGTATCTGCCGTTTCGGCTCTTGACATACCCGGCAATGTTTTTGGCATGTTTAAGCGTACCCGTTTTCATCCAGGCACGCTTACGCGCAGCCGTACCGCGAAAACGCCGTTTGATCGTCCCGTCCACCCCCGCAATGGAGAGTGTCTGCATCCACCGCATGCCGTAACGTACATAGGCATGGTCCAGCAGCGTCGCAAGCTGTTTTGCATTGAGTTTCGAGCTTCGCGAGAGACCGCTTCCGTTGTCGATGTGCAGTGTGCCCTTTCCCAGTGCACCGTGTGCCATAAGAATTTTGCGAATCGCACGACGCCCCTTTTCAAGCGTAGCCGGCGCACCAAACTCCCTGGCACCCAGAAGCAGCAAAATATGGCGCGCATAGAGGTTGTTCGATTTTTTGGCGGTCTTTGCGATGATCTTCTCCAATGGTACGGCATAGTGTGTAAAGAGTATTCTCGCGCTCTTTGGCACTTTGGCAAGACGCATCGTTCCGTCTACCGTAACACCGCTCTCTTTCAGTGCCGCGCTGAGGGCATAATAAAAAGAGAGGTAGGGCTTGGTGATCACCTGACATATATCACGCTTCTGGCACCGTTTGGAAATGGTTCCTTTCAGCCATACTTCCGGTACCGCTTTGGAGTCGTCTATCTTGACATGCGGCCAGGCGTATCGTCCTCGGCAGGGTCTGTTCACCCTTTTGAGCTGATTATGGATGATATAGCTGCCGTCAGGACTTTTTTTGCTGACACTGTTCTTTCGCGGCTCCACACAGATGGTGCTGACACGTTCATTGAACATCATCGCGTCAGGCATGGCATTGTAGGGGCTGTAGGGATTTTCATCGAATTTGGAGCTGTTTTTCGTTCCGACTCTAAAGTAGCTTCTGTCAATGACAATGCTGCCTGTAATATGGCGAACCCCTTTCTGTTTTATCTGCGAAACGATTGCATCCAGATTGGAGGAACCCAGTGTCGGGTCACCGAACCCTTTGACAATGAGGTTGCCCCGGAGTGTCCCGTTAACGATCCTACCGTTAACATAGAACTGTGTCGGCCAGCGGTAGTCAAACCCCAGTTTCAGTACCGCCGCATAGAGGGTCATCACCTTAATGACCGATGCCGGAGTCCGTGTCGTTTGGGCATTGAGCGAAGCGACCACACGGCTGCTGCTGCCCGCTTCTTTAATGTAAACGGAAATGTCCGACTTTGGAATGCCGGACTGTCGAATGGCACTCTCTATGCCTGCAGGCAGTGCCCATACCGCTACGCTCAAAAATACCGCCGCTATGAAAACTCTGATCATCCAAACCTCTTTCTGTAAGCCTTCAGCAGCCGATCCATCGCCTCTTCAAGCATACTGCGTGACGTACCGACATTCAGACGCATAAACCCTTCTGCCACTCTACCGAAATCCGACCCGCTGTTGAGTCCCAGCTTCGCTTCTGTTACGAAGAATTGTACCAGCGCTTCCTGTGAAAGCCCCAGCTTCCTGCAATCAAGCCACATCAGAAAGGTCGCTTCGTTGGGTACGGGAACAATGGGAATCTTCTCTGTTTCAAGAAAGGCCTGCACATAGGCAATATTGCCAGACAAATGCCCTTTGAGTGCCTCCAACCATGCGTCGCCCCCCTCATAGGCGGCCATGAGTGCTTCGATGCCGAAAGGGTTGCCGTTGGTAATGCCCGATCTGTCCTGTTCTCTTCGGTAGCTTCTGCGCAAATGGCTGTTCGCGATCACGGCAAAAGAGGTATTGAGCCCTGCGATATTGAAGGTTTTCGAAGGTGCATTGAGAACAATACAGTGTTCCCTCGCCGCTTCGATGCTTCCGAGACTTCGGTGCATCCGTCCAAAGACGATATCTCCGTGAATTTCATCGGAAACGATGGTCACACCGTTGGCTATGCAGATCGCAACAAGCCGTTCAAGCTCTGCATCGTGCCACGCTCTTGCCGTAGGGTTGTGAGGGGAGCAAAGCAGCATCAGTGTCGCCTCTTTGGCTTTGGCCTCAAGGTCGTCAAAATCCATCCTGTAGCATCCGTTCTCATAACACAGCCTGTTCTCCAGCAGCCTGCGGTTGCGATGCTTCACCGAGGAGAAAAAGGGCGGATAGATAGGTGTCTGCACAATGACCCCCTCTTTCTCTTTGGAAAACGCTTCAATGGCGAAGTTCAAAGAGGGAACCACGCCGTAACAGGGTACGATCCACTCCTTTTCTATCTGCCAGCCGTAACGTTTGGCATACCAACCTTTGATGGCTTCATAGTATCGCTCGGGGTAGGTTGTGTAGCCGTAAACCGGATGTGCGGCGCGTTGTTTTATTGCCACCTGCACACATTCGGGGGAGGCTATGTCCATATCTGCCACCCAGAGCGGCAGCAGATCGCGGGTACCGAACTTTTTGACCACATCGTCATACTTGGTGGTGTAGGTACCGCTGCGGTCTATGGCATCGAAATTCACATACGCTCCCATACACTCATCTGGGCGACGGTATGCTGATGTTTGCGTGCCGTCTCTTCAATGACAAACTCCACATCACGGGTGTCAAGCAGCCTGAAGTCGTTTTCGAGTATCTCCTTGAGTCCCTGCAGTGTAGTGACATTCTCCCCGTCCCGTTTGTAGCCGCCTATCCACTTCTCTCTGGGGGTCGACTCCTCCTGCCATGTATAGGGAGAGGTCAGAATAAGCAGTCCCCCCTTACGAATGCGCGGAGCCATCGATACAAGAAATTTTTCCGGATCATAGAGCCGGTCTATCAGGTTTCCGGCAAAGACAAGGTCAAAATCGGTAAAGATCGGCTTGAGATTGCACGCATCCGCCTGCCAGAAGTTCACTTTCTTCGACGCATGCTCCAGCCCGAACTTGTTCAGACGTACCTCGTGGAGTCTCTCTATGTCACCCTCAACAGGCGTGGCGTAACGCAGCAGTCCGCTCTCTTTAAGCCGCAGTGCCTCCTGAATGAATCGTGCGGAGAAATCCACTCCTATCACCTCATCGAACTCACGTGCCAGCTCGAAACTGCTGCGGCCTATGGCGCAACCGACATCGAAAGCTCTCTGCAGACTGCGCCCCTGCATATACTCTATTGCCAGTTTGGCACAGGTTTCGGGGTAATTGGGTACACCGAAACGGTTCTCTCCCCAGCCAAAATGACAATACTGTGCGACAATACGGTCATGGGTGTAGGCATTGCTCATGATCTTCTCCTCATACTTACTCTGCACATAACGGAATCCCGTATGCTGGTAAAAATGTTTCCGAAACGCGTAACGGCTGTCGGCAATCGCCAGATTCCCGCAACTGATCCACGAACCGCCCTTAATAAGATTGTGCTTTCCATCAAAGGTCGGTACAGTGAAATCATCGTAAAACGGATGCACTTCAAACCCCTCGAAGGGATAGATAGGTGTGCGTGTCCATTGCCAGACATTACCCGCCACATCGTAAAAACCGCCGTGGCCATACCTGTCTACAGGCACGGAAGAAGCGTATTTTCGCAGCGCAATATTGACATCCGTATCGTTCTTTTTCATCCAGACATCATAGTCGGGCAGTTGCGTAAAGGTGCGTAAACGGGTATATTCGTCTTCAGTAGGCAACTGCAGCGTTACACCCTCTTTGGTACTTTTCCAGTGACAGAAGGCTTCCGCTTCGAGTGCATTGACCTCTACCGGCCAGTTCATCGGCAGTGCAATCTCTGCGGCAAGTGTACGCAGACGGTACCCCTCCTCTGTTTTTATCCAAAATCTCGGATGCTCCGCCTTGACATACGCTCGCCAGGCATTGCCCTCTTCATCCCACCATCGTGCATCGGCATACCCTCCGTCTTCGACAAAGTCAAGGTACTCCCTGTTGGAAACCAGATATTTCGATGCCCTGAACGCGGGTATATGGGCTTCATGTCTGCCGTACTCGTTATCCCACCCGTAAAAGTGCGCATTGCGCGGTTTTCCCAGAGAGACCTTGCCCGAGGGGACATCCTGCAAGCTATTCCCCGGTGCGTCACCGCTTTGCAGGCAGAGGGGCCATACCTCATTGCCCTGCAGCATCTCAAGCGGTAGCTGCCGAATGAGCACTGACGAGGTTTCAAGATGGATATTCTCATGCTCTATCCCCATCAAAACAACCCACCACGGAGACTCCCAGCCAATAGGCAGTGTGACGGGAAGGGTCTCAATCAGCCTGCTGACGACATCATACACCTCTTTGCGATAACGGCGTGTCTCCTTCAGTGTCGGCCAGTCGTAATGGCGCTCGTCCAGATCATCCCAGGCCATTTCATCGACCCCGACCGCAAACACAGACTCCATATGCGGATCGATCCGCCTCTCTATGAGACCGGCAAGTTTAAGTTTGTTTATAAAAAAGGTCGCGGTATGGCCGTAGTAGAAAATAAGCGGATGTCGCAGCGGATCGGCTTTTTGGTAGTATGCCTTTTCATCGGCTATGAGATCAAAAAGCGCTTCATAGCGGGTATAGCAGTATTGAAAGTAGGTCTTTATCTCCGCACGCTTCGCCTCGGAGTCATTCCCATCGAGTATCGGCATGCGCAGCGAAGAGGGATGGGTATAACGCATCGAAGAGAGAACCTAAAAATCGACTTTCTCTTTGGAACTCTCTATCATTGAAACAATAATGGTATAGAGGTTGGCAATGACCGCCCCAATGACCAGCCCGATGGCAATATCTCTGTTTTGGTAGAACTGCAGCGCAAAGAATGCCGGAATAAGGTGCAAATCGGCCACAAGCGAGCCGGCAAGCAGCTCTGCTGAGAGAATGTTTCGCACCCCTATCTTTAAAATGGTAGAGACCATATTGACCGACCCGGCAATGAACAGTGCCGTTACCGAATCCTCATAGAGAAACGCCGCCGATGTCGTCAAAGACATCAACGTAAAAAAGATATAAAAGACTTTACCCCATTGCATAACATTCCCTCCTTTAAGGAAAACTTTTTATTCAAGAGATTACAAAACCCCATCAATAAAAAGCTTTTCAAAGAAAAGCATACCAAAACTATGCACTGTTCATTATTAATTATTCATTTTGCAAAAGTGGTTTATACCACTTTTGCAATGTACTACAGCGTGCCGCCTTCGTACATTTTTCGCATTTTCTCTTTCTCCTGCTCCCGTTTGCGTTTTTCGGCTGCTTTTTCCCGGAAGTCTTTAACCGAGAAGCCTAACCACATCAAAATAGGCGAGGCGACGAAAATAGAGGAGTAGGTACCCACAACCACACCGACAAGGAGGGTAAAACTGAAACCTTTGATGATCTCTCCGCCAAACAGAAAGAGGGTCAGTACCACGAAGAACGTCGTCAGCGAGGTCAGTGTAGTACGCGAGAGGGTCTGTGTGACAGACTCGTCAATGATCTTGTCAAGCGCTGTCTCTTTACTGCTTCCTATCCCCTCTCTGATACGGTCGAAAACAATGATCGTATCGTTAAGCGAGTATCCCAAAATGGTCAACAGCGCCGCGAGTGTATCGAGATTAACCTCGATGTTGAAAAGCACGACCGCACCCATGGCGATGGTCACATCGTGTACCAGTGCCATGACCGACGCTACGGCAAAACGCCACTCAAAACGGAACGATACATAGATAAGAATACCCAAAATCGCCAGTACCAGCGACATGATCCCCTTCTCTCTCAGCTCCGAACCGACCTTTGCACCGACCATATCGACACGGCGTACCTCAAAGGTACCTGTCCCTTGAAGCAGTTCACGCATCGTATCACCCATATCTTTTCCCAGAGACTTGCTGCTGTTCTTGGTACGGATAATGATCTCATCGTCACTGCCAAAGTAGGTGACGCTTGCACTCTCGTAACGCTTGTCTTTGCTAATCGCTTCGCGCACTTTTTTGATGGGTGCTTTACCGTCATAGTGCACCTGCACCAGCGTACCGCCGGCAAAATCAAGCCCGTAGTTAAAGCCTTTGGTAAAGATCAGTCCCAGTGAAAGAATCACCAGAGTCAAAGAGAAAATACCAAAACGCTTGCTTTTGCTCATCAGGGAGATTGGTTTGTCATACTTGAATATTTCCATTATTTCGCTCCCTCTGTTTTAATGCCGAACCAGAAGCCCAGACGCTTCCTGTCGATCTTTGGCAACAGCCACTGGTAGATACCGTGTGTACCCACAATCGCCGTAAGCATCGATGCAAGGATACCGATACCCATGGTCAGGGCAAACCCTTTAAGCGGCCCTGTTCCGTATGCCCAGAGAACCACTGCGGCAATGAGGGTCGTGACGTTTGCATCCAAAATCGCCGTAAAGGCTTTGTCGTATCCCTCCTCGATCGATTTGGCGACCGACTTGCCTTCATGCAGAAGCTCCCTGATACGCTCGTTGATAATAACGTTGGCATCGACTGCCATACCGACCGTCAGGACAATACCCGCCATACCCGGCAGCGTCAGTGTCGCGCCAAAGAGCGACATGATCGCCAAAATGAGAAAGAGGTTCCCTACCAGTGCTGCATTGGCAATAATACCTGCCATACCGTAATAGAGTATCATAAAGAAGACAACCAGCACAAATCCCAGTATCAGTGCCATCATACTTGCCTTGATGTTGTCCGCACCCAGACTCGGTCCGACAGAGCGTTTCTCCATGACATAGACCGGAGCCAGCAGTGCGCCAGAACGCAGCGCGATGGCAAGGTCATGCGCTTCATTGAGCGTAAAGCTTCCGGATATCTGCACCCGTCCGCCGCCGATACGCTCACGAATGACCGGTGCGGAGTAGACTTTGTTATCCAACACGACCGCCATACGCTTGCCGACCGCTTTAACCGTAAAGTCACCGAAGATCTTCGTGCCCTGACCGTTGAGGGTAAAATTGATCACCGGCTGGTTACTCTGATCAAAGCCGACCTTTGCATCGGTCAGCATGGAACCGTCGAGTACCGGAATGGCCCGCAGCAGGTACTTTTGCGACTCATTGTAAACGTCTGGCAAAATCACATCGCCATAACTCTTGGCTTCGTTGGGGTTCATGCTCATCACACGTGCCGCACGCTCCTCATCGACCGCCATCAGCTGCAGATGTGCCGCACGGGCGATCAGCTCTCTGATACGCTGCTCGTCCGCCTGTGTTTTAATGCCCGGCACCTCAACAAGTATTTTGTCTTCACCCTGCTTGGCGACCGTCGGCTCTGCAAGACCGAATTCGTTCAGACGGTTACGGATGGTATCGACCGCCTGTTTGATGGCATTTTTCTTGGTACGCGCCATCTCTTCGGGTGTCATCTTGAGCGTGAATTTCAGCCCGTCATGCGTGAGTACCGTTCCGGGAATCTCCTTCTTTGCCAACGCTGTCGCTTTGGCGACATCATCCTTGTCAAGCAGTTCAAAGGTCACGATCCCTGCATCTGCAACGCGCAGATCGTCAAAAATGATCTCTTCATCATCGAAGATATATTTGAGTGTCGCCGCAATGGACTTGGTACGCGACTCGATGGCCACATCGCTTTTAATCCCCAGCAGCATGTGAAGCCCGCCCTGCAGGTCAAGCCCAAGCGTAATTTTCTTTCCGCTCTCACTCTGTGTCAGCGACGGAATGGAAAAAACCACCCCGAAGATGAGTGCGAACGCAAAGAGTACAATTCTGAAATTAAGCGTTTTCATTACCTGCATCGACCTTTCTGGCAACAAAGTTTCTGTCAAGTTTGACGACTGTTTCGTCATTGAGTCTGATTTTAATGAAATCCTCTTCCGCCTTGACTACAGTCGCGATGAGTCCGCCGTTTGTAATGATCTTGTCACCTTTCTGTAAGCCTGCAATCATCGCTTCATGTGCTTTTCGCTGCTTGTTCTGCGGTCTAATGATGAGAAAGTAGAAAATCCCGAAAAGAATCAGCAATGGAATGAACGATCCTAAAATACTGCCCTGTTGTGCCATTAAGCATCCTTTATTATGGTAAAATTGGACAATATTTTAGCACCTTTATATTAACAGGAGCCTTTTTGCCGACCCTGCCGAACTTTCCCCCATTTCGCACCTGCCAACCGGACAGATGGCTGCCGGCACTCCTATGCGGACTACTCATAGCCTTGAGCGGTTCTGCATTTATCTATCTTGCTGCACTCGGCATTGACAACTACTCGCTCAACACGCTCTTGGGGCTGCTCTCCCTGACACTGCTGCTTGGAGCCAACGAAAAAGCATGGTTTGTCAGCGGTACACTCTTCGGCCTTTTTTGGTTTTGGTGGATTGGCCTGAGCTTCATCCACTACCACATGCCCTGGGCGATCCCATTTGTCGTACTTGCCATAGCGTTTGTATATGGGAGCATTTTTTGGCTCATTGCAAAAACAGCGTACCGTCTTCAAACTTTTCTGTCCTCTGCCCTCTGCCCTCTACCCTCACTGATTGTCAAAAGTCTCGGGCTGTTCACACTCAGCTACATACATCCCCTCGGATTTGACTGGTTCAAACCGGAGTTGATGTTTGTCGAAAGCTGGCTGGGCATTGACAAATGGCACTTTGCGCTCATTCTTGCCGTACTCTCCATAACGCTCGCGAGAGGCACCGCGCTTGCACTGCCCCTGCTGCTGCTTGCATGGGAGCCCGTTTCGGCATCAAAAATATCTATGCCGGAACACATCGTACTCGTTACCACCCATACCCCCGTAGAAGAGAAGTGGAACCGAAACCTCTATACAGAGCAGTTTGAAAGACTGCTGCAGACCATCGACAGGGCAATAGACACCAATGCATCGCTTGTTGTGCTGCCGGAAACTGTCTTTCCTGTTTACCTCAGGCGTACTCCTTCTTTGATGCGGGCACTCAAAACACGTGCCCGCCACATTAACATCGTTGCCGGTGCACTCTACTGGGACGGGAAGACCCCCCGTAACAGTACCTACATCTTTACCAAAAAGGGCAGTGTTCGCATTGCCAACAAGGTCGTACTGGTTCCTTTTGGCGAATCCAACCCGCTGCCCGATTTTCTAAGCGACTGGGTCAACAGAGTCTTTTACGACAATGCCGTCGACTACAGGGCCGATGCCGCCGTGACCGACTATACCGTTGACGGTGTCACCTACCGCAATGCCATCTGTTTTGAAGCAACTTCCGAAAAACTCTATGTCGACAGTCCCAAAAATATGATCGTGCTAAGCAATAACGGATGGTTTGTTCCCTCCGTCGAACCGGTCTTGCAGCGACTTCTGCTGCAATACTACTCCAGAATATACGGCACAAAGATCCTGCACAGTGTCAATATGGCACCCTCCTACATCATAGTACACGGAAAGGTCCTCTACCTATGAAATTCAAAACATTCTTCACGGCTCCCATCAAAGGCTATCAGTACCTCTCCAAAATGCTGCCTGCGAACTGCCGCTACTATCCGACGTGTTCGGAATACGCCAAATGGCAGTTCGAGTTCAATGCCCCGCACAGAGCGCTGGCAGCCAGTAGCCTGCGTATTTTACGCTGCAATCAGCTTTTTGCCGGCGGCATAGACTACCCTGTCGTACACTTTGATGCCACAAACATAACAAAATCACTCGATATTAATGGTTTTTGTGGTAAAATCACTATTATCTATTGGCTCGTACCCAAAGACGCAAGCCGTTCACTTTACTATGTCATAAAGGATTTCAATGCCATCGACTGAAACCATTACCCTCCACAATCCGCTCGATATGCACCTGCACCTGCGTGACGGTGATATGCTGCGTACCGTTGCACCTTTGAGTGCCCACAGCTTCAGCGGAGCGGTCATCATGCCCAATCTCGTTCCGCCCGTCACCACTGCCGATGATGTAAAAAGCTATAAGGAGCGTATTCTCAGTGCCATAGGCAAAGAGCGTTTTGCACCCTATATGACACTCTTTTTCAAGCCTGACTACGACAGCGCATTTCTTGAAAGTCTCCGTGACGATATTACGGCGATCAAGCTCTACCCTGCCGGGATCACCACCAACAGTGAAGGCGGAGTCAGCGGCTTTGATGTAGAGACCCTCAGACCCGCACTCGAAGCCATGAGTGCACTGGACATTCCTCTCTGTATCCACGGTGAGACAAACGGTTTTGTCATGGACAGGGAAGCGGAGTTCATACCTGTTTACGAGAAGCTTGCCACAGCATTTCCAAACCTCAAAATCATCATGGAGCACATCACAACCAAAGAGAGTGTCGCCGCACTCGATAGGTTCGAGAACCTCTACGCCACCATTACGCTTCACCACCTTTTCATTACACTTGATGATGTTGCCGGAGGGATGCTGCGTCCGCATCTGTTTTGCAAACCCATCGCAAAACGTCCAGAAGACAGAGAAGCACTGCTTAAAGTGGCACTCGAAGCCCACCCCAAAGTAATGTTCGGCTCCGACTCCGCACCCCATCCGCAGCATGCCAAAGAGAGCTGTGGATGTGCGGCAGGAGTCTTTACCGCACCCATTGCCCTGCAGGCGCTTGCACAGCTTTTTGAGACACATCAGGCACCGGTTGAAAAACTTCAGGCATTCATCTCGGATAATGCACAGCGTATCTACGGTATTACCCCTCCAAAAAAGTCTGTTATTCTTCAAAAACAGCCCTTCGCTGTTCCCGCAGCATACAATGATGTTGTTCCCATGTTTGCCGGAGAAACCATAGACTACCGCATCAAAGAAGTCATCGATGGATAAGAACATTAAAGCCTTTGAAGCGGGTCACGAGAATTTTAAAAAGATCAAGTTCAACCAGAACGAAACACGCTTCAAAAAACTCGTCAGCGAGGGGCAAAACCCCAAAGCACTTTTTATCGGTTGTAGCGATTCACGCGTTATGCCCGCAATGATTACCGGCAGCAAGGCGGGTGACCTGTTCATTGTACGCAACATCGGCAACTTCGTCGCTCCTTTCCGGCCTGATGCCGATTACCATGCTACGGCATCAGCCATTGAGTATGCCGTCAGTGTACTGGGCATCTCCGACATCATTGTCTGTGGGCACTCCCACTGCGGTGCAATCAGTGCACTCTACAAAGAGATTGAACCCACACCGGAGAACATCCATACTGTCAAATGGCTTGAGCTTGGGGCTGCAGCAAAGAAGATAGCCCTGATGACACACAAAGAGAGCCCCAAAGAGCAACTGCTACGTTACACCGAAAAAGTTTCGGTGATTCATCAGCTCGACAATCTACTCACATACCCCGCTGTCAAAAGACGTGTCGATGAAGAGAGACTTTTTCTGCATGGGTGGTACTACGACATTGAGACAGGCGACATTCTCTATTATGATGACGACAATTATGAATTCAAGCCTCTTAATCAAAAGTAATATTTATGTATAATGACAATTATAGTAATAAATATAAATAATTTGAATGTGAAGGACAAGGCATGATCGCTCAAAATATTGAAGGACTTATTGGCAATACGCCGCTGGTAAAAATCAATACGCTGTCCGAAGAGACCGGCACGACCATTCTCGGAAAATGTGAATTTATGAACCCTACCTCTTCGGTAAAAGACCGTATCGCCTACAACATGATCAATGAAGCTATGAAGCAGGGTCGCATCGGCAAACATAACACCATCATTGAACCGACAAGCGGCAATACCGGCATTGGTCTTGCAGCCATCTGTGCAGCAAAGGGTCTCAGACTCATACTCACAATGCCTGACTCCATGAGTATGGAGCGCCGTAAACTGCTCAGTCACCTTGGTGCCCAGCTGGCACTTACCCCTGCCGCAGAAGGTATGAGCGGCGCAGTGGAAAAGGCCAATGCCCTCTGTGAGGAACTTGATGATGCCATTGTCCTGCAACAGTTTAACAATCCGGACAATCCAGCGATCCACCGTACAACCACGGCTGTAGAGATCCTCAACGATACACAAAAGAATGTTGACATATTCGTTGCCGCCGTAGGTACAGGCGGCACCTTAACCGGTACGTCAGAAGTACTCAAAGAACATATCCCCCACCTGTATGTCGCTGCCGTAGAGCCTCTCACCTCTGCCGTACTTGAAGGCAAACCGGCAGGACCGCACAAAATACAGGGTATCGGTGCAGGGTTTATTCCAGAGATACTCAATACCAATATTTACGATGAAATCATAGCTATTTCCAATGATGAATCGTTCGCCATGGCGGCAAAAATTGCCAAAGAGGAGGGGCTGCTCATCGGCATTTCATCCGGTGCGAATCTTGAAGCGGCCTACCGACTGGCACAGCGACCGGAAAACAAAGGAAAAACAATCGTAACGATCCTTTGTGATACGGCGGAACGCTATCTCTCCACAGAGCTCTTCGACACATAGACATGCCTGCCGATACCACTCTGCTGCTTGAAACCATACGCATAGAAAACGGGGAAGTGTTCAATCTTCCCTATCATCAGGCACGTTTCGATAAAAGTCGCCATGATTTTTACGGAAATACACCTGACGTTGACCTTGCATTACATATTCAACCCCCCGCCCAAGGACTTTTTCGCTGTCGCATTCTCTATGCTGACACAATACGCCATATCGAATACCTTCCCTACGTTCCCAAAACGATCCATTCACTCAAAATCGTACCTTCCGACATCGACTACCGCTATAAGTATGCTGACAGGTCAGCTCTAGATGCATTGCTGCATGCCCACACTGAAGCAGATGAAGTGATCATTGAACAAAACGGACTGCTGTGCGATACTACCATCGCCAATCTCGCTTTTTTCGACGGTACACGCTGGGTCACACCGCAACGGCCTCTGCTGGAGGGAACCATGCGTGCCATGTATCTTGACAAAGGTCTGCTGCATCCAGAAAATATTACAAAAGAGAATCTCAAAAACTATACACACGTGGCTTTAATGAATGCTATGATAGGATTTAAGATACTAAATCATATGCACATCCAATAACAAAGCAAGTAGGACCTGATGACAATTAACCTTTTTCAAACCCCCGAATACAGAGCCCTGATGCAGGAACACATATACAAAACAATTGCCTATCTTTTTAGCAAAGATCAGGATTTTGCCATTGCCTGCGAAATCAAACATGTCACGTTTGACCCGCCGCTGCCACAGGAGATATCTGACAGTTTTCAGGATACTGTGCTTTTTGTGCTCAACGGGTATACCTATGAGAGTGCGAAACTGGATGAATCGGTATTTGGTTTTGAAGCGGGGTTTGGCAGTGAGAATTTCGGATCAAATGTCAGTATGCCGCTGCTTGCCATCAAACAGGTCATTGTAGGAGAGCACCCCATTGTGCTCAATCTCGCACACCCTGCCGCAAAAGCGGATGTATCGACAAAAAACTCCATGGAAGCCCTGCTGAGCAATCCGGAGAACCAGAAACTGCTGAAGAAAAAGAGCTAAGCCTCCCGCTTAACACTGTCCTGCCAAAATATAGTTTACTACGTTGTCCACATAGGCGTTGTGTTTGTTCTCTTTAGAATAGACAATGTAGAATTTGCGCGTCATCGTATAGCCTCTGAGTCTTCCTTCAAAGAGTTCACCTTTGGCAACTTCATCCGCAATTGCATGCTTGGAAATAATGGAGACAACCGGATGCTTAGAGTCCTTTTTGGCACGTTTAATCGTCTGCAGTACAGCAGTCGTGTTACCTACTTCAGAAAGGACATTGAACGTTTTGCACGAAACACCGAGTTCCTCAAAAACTTCGGAGACCACTTTTCTCGTATGTGATCCCTCCTCCCGGCATATCCACTGGAAATCATACAGCTCTTCGGTTTTGACAATCTTTGGGATTGGTGTACTGCTTACGAGTACCAGTTCATCTTCGAGCCACTCTCTGTAAATCAGGTCACTGTCCATAACAGGAGACTCGATAAGACCGACATCGAGTTTTCTGTCTTTGAGTTTGGCAACAATATTGTCACTCAGATCGATGCTGAGATTGACATCATTGTTGATGGCACGTCCCATTGTATTGAGACACTCACCCGGAATAATATAGGTCCCTATGGTATAGGAAGCGCCCAGACGGAAAGTCATCTCTTTATTGATGATTTTCAATACATCTTTTTCCGCTACATGGATCTCTTTTTCCAAAGCGTCAGCGAAGCTCGGTATTTCCCAGCCGGCCGTTACACAGCAGATCAAATTCATCGAGAAGTATCTGGGTGTAAAGATCATCGAACGTAAAAAGAACGGTATTAAACTCACTGCAGA
>JAUUDF010000028.1 GCA_030826885.1 Sulfurovum sp.
TACTGTCTTTACTGTTTCGATGAAACTCTTGTTTCATCTTCAAAATGCTCCTTTATCGGAGCACTTCAGAGATCAAACGCACAATCTATGTCGTTTTTTACTTTTTTCTGCTGTTTCAGTTATTCTTTATAAAACGGCTTTTTTACATGATTGATAAAAAGTCTATCATAGTTTAATAGCTCTTGTATTGATATCTGTCAAGCAAACCTGAGCAAAAACGTTCTATACTCTCATTTATAGATTTTAATCAAGTATAAGGGCACAATCACCTATGAACAAGTTTTCAAAATATCTCCCCATCGCTTTGATGCTCGCCTTTTTCCTCTTTGGACTAAGTGCTTTTTTAGAGAGTAAACCCAGCCACAAAAATGAACGCGTCTATAAAACAGTCCGGCAGTTTAGCCCCTATTACATGGAAAAGCGCTTCGGAGGACTGGAGATACGAAGCAAAATCGACCCGAAATTCAAAGAGGAACCGGACAATATGACGCTGTTCAAAGCGTTTGAACAGCTTGAACACGACTGGGGACAGAAATATCTCAAGATTGCAGGCAATACGCTCATCATCACCGACAGCAACGGTACCGAACACGCATTGAAGCTTACCGAAAAAGATGAGATCCACTTCGTGCAGAACTATTACGGAGTACACCCATGATGGATATTGTACTGACACTGGTCTTTAGCATCGTCATGCTGGTCTTCATGGCATTTCCCGCAATGAAGACCACCGAATGGATCGAAAGTAAAACAGACATACCCGAAAAGTGGCACAACCCGCTGCTTATCGGGATGGTTATCTTTCTCTCTCTGCTTGTCGGTATTTTTCTGAAGTTTGCATAATCCCCTATAACCCCCTATTAACCACATATTGGATAAAATATCCCCAATTCTTTTGCCGCAACAAGGGCAAATTTTTGGAGTATACACAAATGAATGAAGCGAAATATATCTGGATGGACGGTGAACTAGTTCCGTGGGCAGATGCCAAAATACACATTTTAACACATACACTGCATTATGGCAATGCTGTATTTGAAGGTACACGTGCGTATCAAACTGATGACGGACTGGCTATATTTAAACTTGATGAGCACTGCAGAAGACTTTACAATTCGGCAAAAATTGTTGCTATTAAACCCAATATGGATTTTGGTACCGTTAAACAGGCACATATTGACCTTCTTCGTGCCAATAACTTTAAAAACAATGTCTATCTCAGACCATTGATCTACCTTGGATACGGCCAAATGGGAATTTATCACAAAAATGTTCCTGTCAATACTTCTATCGCTGCCTGGGAATGGGGTGCATATCTTGGTGCCGAAGGTCTGGAACAGGGTATTCGTGCCTGCACCTCTTCCATTACCAGAAACCCCAACCGTTCCACCTTCGGTAAAGCAAAAGCCGCAGGGAACTACCTTAATTCCCAAATGGCAAAATATGAAGCCATTGAAAATGGCTTTGACGAAGCCCTTATGCTTGATGAAAATGGCTTTATTGCAGAAGGAACGGGAGAGTGTATTTTCATTGTACGTAATGGCAAACTGATCTCACCGCCAAATGACAATTCACTCGAATCCATTACACAGGCAACCGTACTTGAGCTTGCGAAAGATCTTGGTATTGAAGTAGAAAGACGCAACATTACACGAGACGAAATTTACATCAGTGATGAGCTTTTCCTTACAGGAACCGCTGCAGAAGTCACTCCAGTAAGAGAATTTGACCATCGAACCATTGGAGAAGGTAAAAGAGGTCTGGTAACGGAAGCATTACAAAAAGCCTATTTCGATGTGGTTTTCGGACGTAATGAAAAATACAAGCACTATCTTACATACATTTAAGGAATCCTATGCCAGCAGACATGAACGACTATTTCAAGAAGAAACGCCCCAATCCCGCCCCTTCAGGCGGAGATGACAATAAACAGACCTTTTCCAACCCTATGAACAATCTTGGGGGAGGCAAAACACCATGGATTTTCGTGATCATTGCCCTGATCTTCGGTCTGATTGTACTCAAACCCTTTACCATTATCAACTCCGGAGAGGTCGGTCTCAAAATCAATACCGGTAAGTTCGAAGAGAAGCCTCTTGGTCCCGGACTGCACTTCTTTATTCCAGTTTTGCAAAAGATCGTACCGGTCAATACCCGTGTACGTATGATCACCTACTCCAACGAGAACAAACAGGTACTCAGTGACGGGTACAGCCGTTACGAAGGCGGACTCAGACGCAACCCTGCCATCCGTGTAATGGACTCAAGAGGACTCGATGTCGACATCGACCTTGCCGTACAGTACCACCTTCGTCCAGAAAGTGCCCCCAAAACCATCGCCACATGGGGTACGGCATGGGAAGACAAGATCATCAACACCAAGGTACGTGAAATCGTCCGTGACGTCATAGGAAAGTATGCCGCAGAGAACCTGCCTCAAAAACGTACCGAGATTGCCAAAGAGATTCAGGAGAGAGTACGCAAAAAGGTCGAGTCCATTCCGGGAAGACCTGTGGCTCTCGATTCTGTGGAACTGAGAAACATAGAGCTCCCTTCCAAGATCAAAGCCAAAATAGAAGAGCTTCAGGCAGAAAAACAAAACGTAATGATCGCAGAGCAGCAAAAAGACCGTGCCAAACGTGAAGCCGAACGCAAAGCTGAGATCGCACGCGGTGAGGCGGAGAAAAAACGTATCGAGGCGCAGGGACATGCCGACAAGATCCGTATCGAAGCGGCAGCTCAGGCAAAAGCCAATGAGATCATTGCCAATTCACTCACAGACAAGCTGCTGCAGATGGAGCAGATCCATACACAGAGCAAGTTCAATGAAGCCCTCAAGGTCAACAAAGATGCCCAAATCTTCCTGACACCCGGCGGTGCAGTACCCAACATCTGGGTCGATGCCAAAGGCAAAGAGCAAAAAGCCGTCTCGGCACAGCAATAGAGCGTTCAGCGTGTAGCGCTAAGCGTTCAGAAAAGAGTCCCACTTTTTTAAAGTGTGGACTTCAAACCAAACATTAGTTTTCAGCCAAAACGTCAGCATAATGAATATTCTCCCTCTACCTGCTGAACGCTGAACGCTGAACGCTAACAATTTCGGAGAAATTATTATGATGACCATCGACTGGCACAAAAATCCCCTCATTCCCGCCATTGCCCAAGAGCATGACAGCAACGAAATTCTGATGCTCGCCTATATGAACGAGGAGGCGTACAACCTCACTCTTTCTACAGGCTATGCCCACTACTTCAGCCGCAGCAAACAGCGCATCTGGAAAAAGGGTGAGAGTTCAGGGCACACACAGGAGGTAAAAGACATTCTGCTTGACTGCGATGCCGACACCGTCATCCTCAAGGTAAAACAAAACGGTGTCGCCTGCCATACAGGACGTAAAAGCTGCTTCTTTACCTCAGTGATGCAGGAGAAAGAGATACTCGACAAAACGGTCGATACCGATGCCATCTACGGCGTGGTCGATACCCTCTACCATACCATCCTCGAACGCAAAAATGCCTCCAAAGAACAGAAATCATGGACAAAGAAGCTGCTTGACGACAAAGATCTCATGCTCAGTAAAATCCGTGAAGAAGCCGAAGAAGTCTGTGACGCAATCGACCATGAGAGTGATGAGCAGGTCATCTACGAAAGTGCCGACCTGCTCTATCATACTCTTGTAGGATTGGGCTACAGAGACATCTCACCTGATCGTGTCAAACAGGAACTGGCACGTCGATTTGGGATGAGCGGGATCGAAGAGAAAGAGAGTAGACAAAAATAGGAGCAGATTATATCTGCTCCCTTATATCAACATCCGCCGGCACAGCCCGGTGTATCTGCACTGCCGCCGGCAAAGTAGTTGCCGTCGAAGCTGACCAGCGAATAGGTACGGTCGCGTCCGAGTGCGTCAATAAGTCCATCAACAGAAAGGAAGCCGAGTGAATCTGCACCAATACTTTCTGCAATCTCCTCCACCCCATGACTCGCAGAGATCAGTTCTGCTCTGGTAGGCGTGTCTATGCCATAGCGGCAGGGAAACTTGATCTCCGGTGCAGCGATACGCATGTGAACCTCGGCCGCTCCAGCCTCCTTGAGCATCCTCACAATCTGTTTGGAGGTTGTACCACGCACCAGTGAATCATCGATAATCGCTACACGCTTGCCCGCAATCAAGTGCTTAATGGGAGAGAGTTTGAGTTTTACCTTCAAGTCTCTAATTTCCTGTGTCGGTTCAATGAAGGTACGCCCGACATAGTGATTACGCACAATTCCCATCTCAAACGGCACACCAAGTCCCTCTGCATACCCACGTGCAGCAGCTACACCGCTGTCGGGTACCGGCAATACAAGGTCGACCTCTGCAGGTACCTCTTCTGCCAGCTTTCGCCCCATCTGCAAACGTGTCTGGTAGACATTCTTTCCGTCAATGATTGAATCGGGTCTGGCAAAATAGATATATTCAAAAGCACACGGATGATAGTCAGGCTCGAAAATTTGCTCACTGACAGGCTCTTTTCCCTCCTCAAAGGTAAGCATCTCTCCGGGAGAAACATCTCGTACAAACTCCGCTCCGACAAGATCAAATGCACACGTTTCACTTGCCACAATCCATCCGCCATCGGGCAATTTCCCAAGACTAAGCGGTCTAATACCGAAACGGTCACGGATCACGAACATTTTCGAACGGCTCTGGATTGCAAGACAGTATGCACCTTCAATGCGGGTAAGCATATCTTTGATACGATCGACCAGTGCATCTTTCTGTGACTTGGCAATCAGATGGATAATATTCTCAGTATCCATATCGGTCTGGAAAATAGCACCTTTGGCAATGAGCTCTTCTCTGACTTCATTTTTGTTCACAAGGTTCCCATTGTGTACCACAGAGATCTCTCCAAGCTTGTACTTGGCAAATACGGGCTGCGCATCACCCTGCGACTCACTACCTGCAGTGGAGTACCGGTTATGGCCTACGGCACAGCTTCCTTCCATGCTGTCGAGTGTCTCCTGTGAGAAGACATCTGCAACCATCCCTCGTTTTTTGTAAAGTTTTATCTTCTCTCCGTTTGCAACAGAAATACCTGTTGCCTCCTGCCCGCGATGCTGCATGGAAAAGAGTGAGTAGTACGCTACGGTAGACGCTTTTTTTGCCCCAAATACACCGACAATTGCACACATCTTATATTCCTAAACAGTCATTGATGGTGTAGAAACCCGCGGGCTGATCTACCAGCCACTTCGCAGCACGAATCGCACCTTTGGAAAAGGTCTCCCTGCTGGTCGCAGTATGGTTCAGTTCAAGGAACTCCCCATCATTGTAAAAACCGACAGTATGGCGGCCGACAATATCTCCGCCCCGCAGTGCCATCACGGCAATCTCCTCTTTCGTTCTTGCCCCGACCTGTCCGTCACGCCCGCTGACACGTACTTTATCCAGGTCAAGTCCTCGCCCTTTGGCCGCGAACTCACCAAGGGTCAATGCCGTACCGCTTGGCGCATCGACCTTGTGTCTGTGATGCTGTTCGACAATTTCAATATCAAAATCTTTCAATGTAGCCGAAACCTGTTCAACCAGTTGCTTCAGCAAAGCAATTCCCGCGGACATGTTCGATGAATACAGTACCGGCATCTCCTTCGATGCCTCTACCAACAGATTCTGCTGATGCTCCGTAAATCCGGTTGTTGCCACCACCAACGGTGTCGGATTCTTCAGCGCAGCTTCACAGAGTGCCTCTGTGGCTACCGGTGCAGAAAAGTCAATGACAACATCACACGCTTCAAGCAGCGCATCCATACTGTTGGTAATAAGTACATCTTCCGGTACATCCGTATTGAGTTCATCAAATACATGCAGTGCCGCTAATGTCAGTACACTGTCTTCAAGTGTATTTTTAATGAGGTGTGCCCCCATTCTTCCCGTACTGCCTACAATACCTACTTTTGCCATCTTATGCCTACTCCTGAATTAATGAAATTACCTGCAACGCCGCTGTTGCACCGTCTCCTGCCGCACACACAACCTGTTTTGGTGCCTCAATTCGCAGATCTCCCGCAGCAAAAAGCCCCTCTACAGAGGTTCTCATACTCAAATCTACGATTACCTGTCCCCAGTCATTTACATCACAAATGAAGTTTCCTTCTTCATCTTTGAGAACTTCATTGTTGACATTGTGCCCTACGAAAACAAAAAGGCCGGTTGTCTCAAGGATGTGCTCTTCATTTGTTTTGAGATTTTTCACTTTTACTTTTTGCAAACCCGTTGCATCCCCTATCGCCTCTTCGACGACAGAGTCAAGCACAAAATGGATATTCTCTTTGCTCTTTGCACGCTCTATGGTCGATGGAGCTGCTCTGAACGTATCACGTCTGTGTATCAGATAGACATCCGAGACGATCCCTGAAAGATAGATCGCCTCTTCGAGTGCCGTATCGCCACCGCCAAGCACGCTAACCGGCTTGTCTTTGTAGAAGAAACCGTCACAGGTCGCACAGGTACTTACCCCGCGACCAAAAAACTCCTCTTCCCCTTTGAAACCTGCGCGTTTTGGCGTACTTCCGGTACAGACAATGGCTGTTTTGGCCTCTACACGCTCTCCGCCTTCAAGCTTAATGGTAAAGTGCTCTCCCGTTTTGGCGACACGTTCCACTTTTTTCATCTCATGCTTGAGTCCAAAATGAAAACACTGCTCCTGCCAGGTATTCATAAAATCCATACCTGTTTTGGTGTGATCGAAAAATCCCGGATAGTTCTCGATCTCGCTACTCTGGGTAATCTGCCCGCCGGGCAGTCCCATTTCAAAAAGTGTGACATGCTTCAACCCGCCACGCGTTGCATAGAGTCCGGCAGTCAAGCCCGCCGGACCCCCGCCGATAATTGCACAATCGAGCATATAGTTCCTTTCTTTACTGTAAAAGTTTTAAACAAATAGATACCATTGATTATACTACGAAAATACTTGGTTAAAAATTTTAGAGAAATTATATCAGATTGCAGGTGTTAAAGTGATGTAGCAAAGAGGACATAACGCCCTCTTTTTCGCATAGATTATACCAGTGCGTTGAGTTTTTCCGCAAATGCATCTTTAGAAGCGGCACCAACCATCTGATCAACCACTTCACCGGCTTTGAAGAAGAGAATCGCAGGAATAGATCTGATGCCGTATTTTACTGCCAGATCCTGCTGATCATCTGTGTTTACTTTTGCAATAGTTGCTTTTCCGTCAAAGTCTTCTGCAAGCTCTTCAACAACCGGTGCAATCATTCTACAAGGTCCACACCATGGAGCCCAGAAGTCTACCATTGTAACACCCTCTTTTACTGTTGCATCGAAGTTTTCACTTGTCAATTCTACATATTTTGCCATATTTGATCCTTTTGTTTTGATTTTGATGGATTGATTATAGCTAAAATTCATTAATAGGGTATAGCTTATATTTATTATTTTATCGTCTTTAACAAGATTATGGCATTATTGTAACGCTATCTCTTCGAACATACTTGACCGTGTCCCCTCTATTGCCCTGTTGCTACAGCCTTTTACAGTATAGACAAACGATATTTTAGGTGCATCACTCCTGTTTTTGTTCGCCCTGTGCAGCAGTTTGCAGTGAAAAAGCACGACATCTCCTTTTTCAAGCGGATTGCTGATCTTGGTTGCAATCAGTTTCCGGTTTTTCTCATACTCTTGCGAAAAGTACTCCTTCTCATCGAACTGTTCAGGCGTAAAGGTCATTTTGTGGCTGCCCGGAATGAACTCCAACACACCGTTTTGGGCGTTTTCGCTATCGAGTGCCAGCCAGACACTCACCAGATTGTCATTTTCGAAATGCCAGTAGCGAAAGTCCTGATGCCAGCGCGTCTCTGTCGAAGTGTAGGGCATTTTGGTCATAATGGAGTTGTGGTGTGCGATGGTAATGGTCGGATTCTCTCCGAGTATCTGTTTGAGTATCGGACGTATATTTTCATTTTCCATCCACTCTTTAAAGACAATATCACGATGGTAGACATCCCTTAAACGCCGTACGGTCACTTCCTTGACAAAATGAGGCACTCCCGTACCTACCGTCTTTTCTCGCTCCTCTTTGCTTTTTTCAGCATACTCACACTCCGTTTCGATCGGCGGTACTCTGTGCTTAAGGTGTGCGAGGGCAATATCTTTGATGGTATCACACGTTTGCGCATCAGCAAATTTTGGCAAAAGTAAAAAACCGTTCTTTTCAAAATTATGAAGCTGTTCTTCTGTCAGTGTCATAAAGCAATCTTTTTATTTGGATTAGAGGTGATTATAGCGTAATGTTCTCAATAAATTCAACCACCTCCCCGCGAATGATCAGTGCATCCACACAAAAGGGCATATCAATTTTTTTACTTTTAAGATAGTAATGCGCCGAATTGATAATCTTGTGCAGCTTGGCAGGAGTGAGATTATAGACCGGGTCGAAGTCAGCTCTCCCTGACTTCACTTCTATAAAATGCAGCACGCCCTCTTTCTGGGCAATGATGTCGATCTCTCCAAGTTTTCTGGCAAAATAGTTGCGATCAACAATGCTGTACCCTTTCTGCTCCAAATACCGTGTAGCCAAATCCTCACTCACATCCCCAAACTGTTTCGGCAGTTCACGCATCGCATTCTCCTTCTGGTTTTCAAAAGGATAGCACAGCAAGCAACAAAGCTCTAAAAATATGTCAAATTGCTATGAAACTGTTTGCAAACTAACTGCACGCCACCTCATCACCCACGGGAATCACATCGACTTTGACCGATTTGAAGCGTGCGGTCATGATGAGCTCATCGCATTCATCACCAAAGAGTGCATTGATGCGGCTTTTGGCATGGTGGAAGGTACAAAAGAGTGTACGCGGCCTGACCTTGTCCGTATAGCGCACGGTGAGCGCCTCGCTTTCTCCGTACTGGCTCTTGAGGATGACACGGTCACCGAACTTCTCCTCATCTTCGATGGGGGCGAGCAGCACATCCTCATCGTATTTGGTATCGAGTTTTTCACTGCGCTTTGTCTGGGCGGCATTGTTGTAGTGTGCCAGTGTCCGCCCAGTGGTCAGGTAGTAGCCCTCAAACGAATCTTTATAAAACTGCTTCTCGATGATCTCCTTGACCATACCGCGCAGTTCATACTGCTTGTAGACATACTTGCCCAGTCCGTCTTCGGTACGGAAGTCAAGCAGATGCAGTACCGGGGTGTCATCATCATGGATCGGCCACTGCATCCCTCTCTTGCGGTGGCGTGCCAGTCTGAAATACTCTGCACCGCTGAAACGCTTGGGCGCCTTTTTTCGCACTTCGTTCCAGACATCCTCACTGGTTTTGAAATCAAAGTTGTCACTGTCACCCATCTCTTTGGCGATCATCGTCAACACCTCCCAGTCATCGGGCAGATCACTCTCTACCAGCGGCTGTGATAGATGCAGACGCCGCATCGCATTGACATAGACGCCTGTCTTCTCATAGGCAGATTTGACACCGATGACCATATCGGCTTTCTTGGCAGTCTCACACATGAACAGGTCCTGCACCATCAAAAACTCGAGCTTTTCAAGTGCCTTGTCGCTTTTGTTGATATTGGGGTGGATATGGCTGATATCCTCTCCCATATTCAACAGCGCCTTGATCTTGCCCTCGAGCATCGCATCGATCAGCTGCGGCGTCATCAGTCCCACCTCTTTGGGCTGCGCATAGTCAGGGTCATAGTAGGGCAGACAGCCCATATCGCAAGCACCCTGCACATTGTTCTGTCCGCGAAGCGGCATCAGCCCCGCACCGGTCTTGCCAATGTTGCCGGTCAGGAGTGCCAGATGTGTCATCGCCATCACCGCATAAGAGCCGTCCAGATGCTCCGTGATCCCCAGTCCCCAGAAGATCATCGACTTCTTGACTGCATACTCACGGGCGATATTGGGGATCATCTTGGCGAGGTACTCATACCCCTCAACCTGTTCAAAAAACTTCGGATTGGCGTAGGGATCGTTCAGAATCTGCTCTCTGTACGCTTCAAAGCCCTTGGTACGGTTGTCGATGAAATCTTTGTTGTAGAGCTCCTCATCGATGATCACATAGGCCATCATGTTGAGGATGAGCAGATTGGCTTCGTAGGGGATGATGCAGTTGTATTTTGCCAGTTTTGCCATCTTGGTCTCACGCACATCGATGACGGCAAGATTGTTGAGTTTTTTTGCCTGTGCGACCATGCGGTTGGCGATAATCGGGTGTGCCTCCATGGTATTTGAACCGATGACCACCATAAACTCCGTCTCATAGATATCGTTGTAGGGATTTGTCGCCGCGCCCTCTCCAATGGTAGCGCGCATCCCCTTGAGACTCGGTGCGTGACAGACACGCCCACAGTTGTCCACGTGCGGTGAGCCCATTGTCTCACGGGTAAACTTCTGGAAAGCGTAGGCGCTCTCGCATGATGTACGCGCACCACCTACCGCACAGAAACTCCATCCACCATACTTCTCTTTGATCTCACCCAGTTTCGCTGCGGCGATCTTGACAGCGGTCTGAATGTCACAAGTCATGTAGTCGCTGTCGAACTCAGCAAGTTTTTCACCATACTGCTCTGCAATCTGCGGATTCTTGGCAAGAAACGCTTTTTTGATACGCGGCTCTCTGATCCTGTCCTTTGCATCGACAAAGTCATAGCCGTACTTCCCTTTAATACAGAGTTTGCCTTCCGAGACTACCCCGTCTTTCTGGGCGAATATCTTGACGATCTTGTTGTTCTCCACCACACCGGTGATGTCGCACCCTACTCCACAGTAGGTACAGACACTCTCGATCTCTGTACTCTCATATTTTTTTGTCATCACTCAGCCTTCACAAAGAAAAAAATAGCCTCTTTTGAGGCAATATAGATAAAATTTATCTTATTTGAACTTAAACTAACGTTTTTTTAAGCACTGCTTGTTATTATCGGTACAAATTATAACAAAAAGGATGTAACATGTTTACAATTAATGTCACAAAAGAGTGTGGTTGCTTTAAAAAGAGTGCCTACGAAAACAATAAAACCTTTGAGAGTAAAGACGATGCCCTCCTTCAGGCTAAACTGATGGAGAGCCATATGAATCAGAAGTTCTGCCAGAAACACCTCTTCTACACAGAGGACAAAGGTGATGAGATCATCATCCATGTCGAAGAGAAACCCAAAGAGGAAAATGCAGGCGGATGCTGCGGCGGCGGACACTGCTCCTAAAACAGGTAGCAGGTAGCAGGTAGCAGGTAGCAGGTAGCAGGTAGCAGGTAGCAAATTTTGCATATCTGCACTTAGCTGCTCCTTACCCCCTGCTGTTTATCTTATCTACTTGAAGTTGCCAAACACCAGTGGCGCTTTGAGATCCTCCATCTGTCTGACCAGTGCGATCACCGCCTGAAGATCATCGATCTTTTTGCCGCTGACGCGTATCTCATCCCCCTGAATTGCCGGAGTCACTTTGAGTTTGGCATCTTTGATCGCTTTGACGATCTTCTTCGCCTCTTCCTTCTCAATACTGTCGATGATACGGTAGACTACCTTGACATTGCCGCCGCTGATCCCCTCTGTCTTGACCTCTTCGAGCGATTTGGGAGAGAGTCCGCGTTTGATCATTTTGCTAAGCACGATATCTTTGAGTGCATCGATCTTGCTGTCACTGGAGCTGGAGAGGTTGAGGACTTTGGCTTTTTCATTCAGGTCGATCTCTACCATGATCCCTTTGAAATCAAAACGTGTCGCGACCTCTTTTTTCGCCTGTTCGATCGCATTTTTCATCTCCATCATATCCAGCTTCGCCGTGATATCAAAATAGTGATCTTTTGCCATCCCTGCCTCCTATTTTTCGATACGCATCATCGCGATACTGCCTTCAAGTACATCGAGTGCTTCGAGTGCCTCAATCGCTTCTTGCATCTTGCTCTCTTGGGTTTTGTGTGTCGTAAAGAGCAGCGTCGCTCTGCCTGCATCGTTGGTCGGCTCCTGCAGCATGCTCTCTATGGAGATACCGAATTTTCCAAGTGTCGAAGTGATCGTAGCGAGTACCCCCGTTTTGTCACTGACATCCATACGCAGGTAGTATTGCGTGACGATCTCTTCTTTTGGCAAAAGCTGCAGACCGCTCTCAAGTCCTTTTTTGTAACCAAGCATCGGTCCTTGATTTCCGCGCACGATATCTACAATATCGGCGATCACTGCCGATGCCGTCGCATCACCGCCCGCACCGGGGCCATAGTACATCGTCTCACCCACACGGTCACCTACCACCGTGACCGCATTCATCACACCGTCGACTTTGGCGATCATACTCGCTTCGGGGATCATCGTCGCATGCACCCGCAGCTCCACACCTTTACCGACCTTTTTGGCGATTCCCAGCAGCTTGATGGCATAGCCAAACTCTTTGGCGAACGCCACATCTGTCTGGGTGATATTCTCGATCCCTTCGATAAGGATATCTTCCGGCTTTGCATCGATACCATACGCGATCGATGCCAGGATCAGCAGCTTGTGTGCCGCGTCGAAACCACCCACATCAAAGGTAGGATCGGCCTCTGCATAGCCGAGTGCCTGTGCCTCTTTGAGAATCTCGTCATACTTGGCACCCTCATTGATCATTTTGGTTAGCATATAGTTACAGGTACCATTCATAATCCCCTGGATACTTTCGATATGATTCGCTGAAAGTCCGGTACGCAGTGCACCGATGACGGGGATCCCTCCTGCCGTACTCGCCTCATACATGAAAGGAATATCCCCCGCAAGCTCCTGTAGTTCATAGCGGTGATACGCCAGTAACGCCTTGTTTGCCGTCACGACCGCCTTGCCGTTACCCAACGCTTTTTTGACCAGTGCGTAGGGTTCCTCGACACCGCCCATCAACTCTACGACAATATCGATCTCGGGATCGTCGATCACATCCATCGGATCGTCACTCAGAGGAATCGATACCTCTCTTTTTTTCGAGAGATTCTTTACCACCCCTTTTTTGACGACGATCTTTTTACCTGCACGCGCTTCGATGATATCCCCGTTCTCTTCAAGAATTTTGGCAACACTTTCGCCAACAGTGCCTACGCCGAGTATCCCTATCTTAACCATGCTGTTCCCCCTCTTCAAGGGTTTTCAAAAAACGTTTGATATTGCGCGCTGCCTGGCGTATTCGCTTTTCATTTTCTATCAACGCAATACGCACATAGTGTTTCCCGTAAATCCCAAACCCTACTCCCGGACTGACCGCTACACCGGCTTCCTGAAGCAGACGTTTGGAAAAATCCATAGAGTCCATCCCCAGATCAATCGCCACCTGAGGAATCTTGGCCCAGATAAACATACTTGCACGCGGTTTTTTCAACTCCCATCCGGCATTGGTAAAAGACTCTATCATCACATCACGACGCTTTCTGTAGCGCGGAATGATCTCCTTGTCAGGCACATAGCCATGCTCGTCGAGTGCTACAGTCGCCGCTACCTGAATCGGTGTGAACATCCCATAATCCAGCCATGACTTGATCGCCTGAAGCGCGCTGATGAGCTTCTTGTTGCCAACCACAAAACCGACACGCCATCCTGCCATGTTGTAAGATTTTGAAAGTGTATAGGACTCTACCGCAACATCCTTGGCACCTTCGACCTGCATGATCGATGGTGTCTTGTACCCGTCAAACGTGATATCTGCATAGGCGATATCCGAGATGATATAAAAACGCTTCTCTTTCGCCAGTGCTACCAAACGCTCATAAAATTCCGGTGTGACAGTAGCTGTACTCGGGTTGTGCGGGAAGTTAACCACTAGGAACTTGGGCTTGGGGATGGAGTTCTCCAGAGCCTCATTGACATCAGCAAGAAATTTGTCCTCATCCACTTCAAAGGTCTCTTCGTCAAAGGTCACCTCCATCTTCTCCACATTTGCACCGGCAAGTATAAATGCCTGAGAATGAATCGGATAGGTCGGATCCGGGACAATCGCTACATCTCCGGGATTGCTGATCGCCTGCACCAGATGCACATAGCCCTCTTTGCTTCCCATCGTTGCCACCACTTCTGTATCGGGATCAAGATCGACACCATACTTTCGCTTGTACCAGTTGCTCATGGCCAGTCTCAGTTTGTAGATCCCTTTACTTGCACTGTAGCCATGTGTTTTGGGTTTGTTTGCCGTTTCACACAACTTGTCAATGATCGGCTGCGGTGTAGCTGCATCGGGGTTGCCCATTGAGAAGTCAATGATATCCGCCCCCTCACGGCGCATTTGCATTTTAATATCATTGATTTCTGCAAAAATATATTTCGGCAGTCGGTTTATCTTCTCAAACTGGATTTCATCAAACATTTTTTCTCTCTTTCTGACTCATTGATTCGTTTGGTTTTCGTCTATAGACGTCTTTGTTGGCATAGTATTCTCGGTGCTGTTCTCTTCTTCCTGTTCAATGGCATGTTCAATACTCAAACTGGGATCATGATCAACCGATTCTTCAATATTTACAGTATTCTTAAACTCTCCAAAAGGTATCATCCCTCTGAGCTTTTCTTTATCGAATTTCGTAACAAAATACCATGATGCAGCCAGTAACAGTAACAGTACAACAAAAAGAGAAAACTTGTTTTTCCCTTTCTTTTTCTCTGTAACGGGCGCATCCAATACCATACCGCTCTCTTCTATATGATCGGCATAATAGGCAGCTGCCTGGTCACGGAGCGGTTTCAGGTCTGCACCGTATTCACGTTCAATAATTGAAATGAAACCCATGGTCTTGACCTTCTGCAGAACATCAAATTCTCCTGCAAAAAGGGCTTCAAGATTCTCTTCCGAAATATTTGTCTTTTTTGAAATCGACCGTATAGTGTTCTCTTCAAGTATTTCACTTAACTGCATAACCCATCCTGTGTATTAAAATTGCAGCCGCTGCACTGACATTGAGTGAGTCGAATGCGTGTTTCATCTCTATGGAGACAAGCGTGTCCAGTTTTGCCAATGTTTTTTTGGAAAGCCCCTTGCCCTCACTGCCCATGATCAAAACCCGTTTGGATGGAAACACCATCTCCTGTATGGATGTTCCCTCCATCGCCGCACCATAAAGTGTAAATCCGACCTGCTTCAGTTCATTGAGCATATCAAGAATATTAGGAACAACCATAAAGGGCATATCCAGAAGGGCTCCGGAACTGGTTCGTGCAATCGCTGGAAGATTCAACTGCCTTACCCCTGCAGCCACCACTGCATCTGCACCAAGAGCATAGGCACTTCGCACAATCGCACCGATATTCCCTACATCAGTCAAACCGTCAAGGATGACTACAAAATCACCCTTCTTGATAGAAGAGGGATCAGACTGCACAATCGGTTCGATCTCAAGAAGGATTCCCTGATGGTTTCCCCCTTTGCTCATCGACTGAGCCCACTTCTCTTCAAGAAACTTGATTTTGTCATGGAACTGATGAAACAAGTGTTGCGGCAAAACCCCTTTTTTGGCGACATATACCGTTTTAACACTTTGAGGATGTCGTTCCAGCGCATACAGGCATACCTGTTTTCCATAAATAATCATAAGAGATTTTATCTAATTTTTACTTGTATAAGAGTATTTGGTACATCAAGAGCGTACAAGTTCCTCATACCACTCTTTCACACTGCGGTCACTTAACTTCGAAAGAATCTTCGCTTTAATCTTTGGCGGCATGTCCATCTGCAGTGCCTCAGAGAATGTCAACACTGCCTCATCTTCTTTTTTCGCACGTATAATAACCACCCACTCCCCGCGTATGTTTATTTGACAGATCTCCTCGAGAAGTTCTTCCGCACTACCTCTGTAGTAATACTGATACTGTTTGCTGATCTCTTTCACTAAAAAAAGCTCCCGGTCACTGTCTATCTGAACAATCTCCGAAAGCAGTTTTTCCAATCTGTGAGGGGCTTCATACAAAATGGTATTGTAACCGTTTGTCATCGCTTCGTTCAGGGCAGTCGTTCTCTCTTTACCTTTATGCGGCAAAAATGCAAAAAAGAGAAATTTTCCCTCTTCAAATCCGGATGCTGCATAGGCAGTTGTCACAGCCGAAGCACCGGGAAGCACATCGTAAGCAATACCCTCCTTCTGACAGTATGCCACCAAAAGCTGCCCCGGATCAGAGATAACCGGCATCCCCGCATCACTGACATAAACCACCCTCTTGCATGCAATATCTTCTGCATACTGTCTGATTCTCTCCTCTCCGTTATGCTCGTTGAATGAAACAAACTCAGCATCAGGGTAACGCATATCCATACGTGATTCAAGCAGTTTCAATAGATGTTTTGTGTTACGGGTATCTTCACAGAAAAAAAGCTCTGCATCTTCAAAAAGTGTAATCGCTCGATATGTGATATCTTGAATATTACCAATAGGTGTAGGAATGAAGGTAAGCATAGGCGCCTAAAATAAATGAATGGAAGTGAAACATCCCCGATATGAAATATCGGGGAAAGGATGTTAGCTGAGTTTGTACTTGTTTTTGAATTTCTCGACTCTACCTGCAGCATCGACGATCTTCTCAGAACCTGTGAAGAACGGATGACACTCATTACAAATGTCGATAGACATTTCAGGCTTGTTCGATCTTACTTCAAACTCGTTACCACAAGCACATTTGACTTTACATTCCATATATTCTGGGTGAATACCTTTTCTCATAGTGAGACCTTTTATAGTTATTTTGTGACAGGCAACTAACCTGTTCTAACCCACACTGACTTTATGGGTTCTTCCGTATCTTGCGATAGGGTCGTTGCAACAGTCTGTGCTGAGACAACTTTAGGGCAGAATTATACCCAAATAAATTTAATTAATTTTTAAACTATAGTGAAAATAACTTCTGCAGGATATTTAAATAAATATGTTTCAGAAAAAATTGGAGAAATAAAAAAAAGAGAGAGACTCAAAGTGGCAGCGACCTACATTCCCACCA
>JAUUDF010000048.1 GCA_030826885.1 Sulfurovum sp.
AAAAATGATAGTGTAAAATAAAGTTCGCAATTTTCATTTACGATACTCTTTCAAAAGAAAGAAACGGAGCGTAAAATGAGAATTAATGAACGAGAACTGTTTAAAAGTGTAATGGTAAGTTTTATGGCAGAGGAAGATCCTATGCTTGCTATGCTAAAATGGATTACAGAGCAACTTATGCAGATAGAAGCAGAGGTCAAAGCAGGTGCCAACAAAAATGAACATAATAGTGAAAGAAAAACCTATTTCAGTGGCTACAGACCAAGACGCTTTGACACTTGTCACCCGCGGTGCTAAAATAGGCAGTATAAAAGACTGCTAAAAGAGTAGTTTTTACAACCAAAAAGCCAAAGAAACAGAGTAAATCTGTTAGAGTCTTTCTTCAGTCAAATTGAAGGGAGATTTATGCTTAAAAAAGGTGAAGTAAAAATGATCCATAAGATGATAAAAGAGGGGTTGAGTAAAAGTGCTATTGCATGTAAACTTGGTTTGAGTCGGGATACTGTTTCAAAGTATGTGCTGTGAGCAAAGCGAGGAAATGCCCTTGGGGTGCCAAACTGCCGGAGGGACATGTTCCAGTAATAAACGGTCCCGTTTATCAAGCTTTTACTAAAGAAGAAGCTGAATTAGAACTGGATAAACTAGAAGAAAAATGGGGTAAAAAATATCCTATTGTATTTGATTCTTGGAGGAATAATTGGGATAATTTATCCAACTATTTCAAATATGCAGATCCTATTAGAAAGGTAATTTACACTACAAATATTATCGAATCTGTACACCGTCAATTTAGAACCCTTACTAAGACTAAAGGTGCATTTCCTAATGATAATAGCCTTTTAAAACTACTGTATGCTGGAATTCTAAATGCTGAGAAAAAATGGACTATGCCAATCAGAAATTGGAGTCTTACAATCTCTCAGCTTAACATCATTTTTAAGGAGAGACTCAAAGGTCATTTAGATTTGCTATAATGTTGGAGTAGAAATTAGGTGTTGACACAGAATTTATTACACTCCCCTCATGAAATACTGCCTAACTTAACTCCGCGGTTGACATTTCACTAACAGAACAATAACCCAATCATTCTAAAGAGAGGATATTAATGAAATAATTGATATAATTCAAGCAAATTTTTTAAAGGAGCAGTCATGACACTTCTTATCAACCGACTCATCGATGCCGTTCAGACTGTTCCTCTTTTAGAGCAAAAGCCCTGTCTGTGCAACTGTTTCTACAAACGCAAAGCACGATTGGTACTGCTGCTGAACCATTTCATTCCGCGTTGTCCCTACTACAACACCTACTTTGCGTTCAGACGCACCGGCGTACACCCTCCTTTTCCCCTTTTTTCATAACACTTTACCGTTAACACCACTGTTTTGACCGGTTGATAGAGATATCGTCAGTTGTGTATTGCCAATGTTGTACACATCTATATACTCTGCCGGTCATTTGGTTATTGCTATATGAAAAAAGGAATACCCATGTCACACACTTATGTTACAGGCTTCCCGCGTATCGGGGAGAAAAGAGAGCTTAAATTCGCACTGGAGAACTACTGGTCTGGTAAAACGGACTTTGCCGAGGTAGAAAAGGTCGCCGCCACGCTCAAAGCACGTCACTGGCGTTACCAAAAAGAGGCCGGCATAGGCTTCATCAGCGTCAATGACTTTTCACTCTACGACAACATGCTCGATACCGCCGTTATGCTCGGTGCCATTCCCCAACGTTTCCAAGGACTTGAAGGAGAAGCACTCTACTTCGCTATGGCTAGAGGCAATGACAACGCCGTCGCGATGGAGATGACAAAATGGTTCAACACCAACTACCACTACATTGTCCCGGAACTAAGCACGTCAGACAGCTATGCGCTCAATGCACAAAAGATCATTGCCGAATACAAAGAGGCTAAAAAAGAGGGCATTACCCCCAAGATAAACCTCATCGGTCCCATCACCTTTTTAGGGCTCTCCAAACGAACGGATCGCGGTGATACCTACGAACTCTTCGGAAAGATCCTGCCGTTGTACGAGGAGCTCATCAAGGAGATTGCTCTACTTGATGCACAGGTGACGGTACAGATAGACGAGCCTATTTTCGTCAAAGATATCGACCCCAAAGTGCTCAGCCTCATTAAACCCTGCTACGATGCACTCTGTACTACTGCAAAAAATGTCGACATCATCGTTGCTACCTACTTTGAACATGCCGTAGAAGCGACCAAGGTACTGGTACATACACCGGTATGGGGCATCGGACTGGACTTTCTCTACGGTAAGGAGAATATGCAGGTACTCGATGTCATTGCCAACAGCGGCAAGAAGCTCATCGCCGGTGTCGTCGACGGGCGTAACATCTGGAAGAACAATATGGAAACTACACTCGCACTCTTGGAGCACCTCGCCCAAACAGTAACCAAAGAGCAGATCATTCTCTCCACTTCCTGTTCCCTGCTGCACACCCCCTTCACCCTTGCCTATGAGGAGAAGATGGATACCGAAGTCAAACAGTGGCTCAGTTATGCGGTGGAGAAACTCGATGAGCTGGCACTGCTTGCCAAATGCTTTTTCGATGAAACGCTTTCCGATGCCGAGAAAAAAGCCTACGCAAAAAATATAGCCGATAATGAAAGCAGAAGAAATTCAACACGCATCCATGACAAAGCGGTACAGGCTCGGGTAGCGAGCATCACGAAAACAGAGCGTGAGGGTGTCTATGAAGAGCGTATCGCCATGCAGCATGCCCACTTTGGATACAAACCGCTGGCGACGACCACCATCGGTTCCTTCCCGCAGACTCCAGAAATTCGCCGGGCACGCCGTCAGTTCAAAAAAGGGGAGATAGACGACGCCACATACACGGCACAGATGAAAGCCTACATTGACGAATGTGTCGCCTTTCAGGAAGCGTGTGGGCTGGAGGTGCTGGTACACGGTGAACCCGAACGAAACGACATGGTCGAATACTTCGCAGAACTGCTTAAAGGCTACGGCTTCAGTGAGAACGGATGGGTACAGAGCTATGGCAGCCGCTGTGTCAAACCACCCTTCATCTATGGGGACATCAGCCGTCCGGAACCAATGACGGTATCGTGGATCACCTATGCGCAGAGTCTTACCGACAAACCGATGAAAGGGATGCTCACCGGTCCCGTGACCATACTCAACTGGTCATTCGTCCGTGACGACCTTCCCCGAAGCGAGGTCAGCCGCCAGATCGCCCTTGCCATTCATGACGAGGTCGACGATCTACAAAAGGCGGGTATCAAGATCATTCAGGTCGATGAGGCGGCTTTCAAAGAGGGATATCCTCTGCGAAGTAAAAATATACCGGAGTATGAAGCATGGGCGGTACGTGATTTCAAACTTGCTGTCAGTTCCGCAGAGAAAGATACACAGATACACACCCATATGTGCTATTCGGAGTTTAATGATATCATCCGCACCATTGAAGCGATGGATGCCGACGTCATCTCCATTGAAACCGCACGCAGCGGGAATGAACTGCTCAAAATTTTCGCCAAGGTCGGCTACAGGCAGGAGGTAGGACCGGGGGTCTACGACATCCACTCACCGCGTATTCCAAGTGTGGATGAGATCGTCGAGCAGATACACAAACTACTCGAAGTACTGCCCAAAGAACAGCTCTGGATCAACCCCGACTGTGGGCTGAAAACCCGTAAATGGGAAGAGGTCAAACCGAGTCTGGAGAATATGGTCAAAGCGGTAAAGGTAGTCAGGGAGGAGTTAGGCATATAACACAGAGCCTTCCGGCTCTTACCTACTGTACCTGCATTACCCTCTTGAGTTTCTCTTCACATTCTTTACTCTTGTTACTGTCGCCTGTTTGTTGATAATAGTAGCGAAGTGCCGACAGTATCTCCATATTGCCACTGTGTTTTTGAAGGACAGATTCCAATACTCCAATGGCCTTGGTTACATTTTTATCGGCCACCGCTACGGCATACACATAAGCAAAACGGGCATTGCCAGGGTCAAGCGTGACCGCTTTTTCAAGTTCGGCAAGTGCCTTGTCGCTTTGATGATGGCGCACATACCACAGTCCAAGTGCATGGTGTAAGACGGCAATGAGGGGGAGCTGTTGCAGGCCCTTTTTGCAGCAGTGTACGTGCTTCTTCTTCTCTGCCCTGTGCAGAGAGGAACTGACTGTAGTTGATGTATGCAGGGACGAATTTCGGCTGCAGCCGCAACGCTTCCTTGTAAGCCGCTTCGGCTTTGTCGTACATTTTTCTGTTGCTGTAATAGATGCCCAAAGAGAGTTGTGACTCCGGACGCTCCGCGCTGAATTGCAGTGTCGATTCATACTCTTTGAAGACCTTTTCTATCAATGTGCGCTGTTGCTCCTCCAAACTTCCCAAAGGCAGTACGGAAAGCTGGCGTGCTGCTTCGATCCGTACGATTTTGGATGGATCTTCGAGCATCTTAAAGGTCTCTTTGAAACGGATCTTCAGGGGGAAGCGCTCCAGAGCTATCAGTGCGGCTCTGCGCCTTTTTGGATCTTTGTGGCGCAGCATCTGAAGTGTCGTGACAAAAGTCTGTCTGGAGGGGTACTCGCCCAGATAGGCGCTCACCGTATCCTTGGCGATGTCGGGCTGATCGCTTGTGAGGACTTGGTACAGTCCTTTAAGCGCGTCGTAACTCTGTTCTCTTAGTGCGTGAAGGGCATGCGCGAAATTCTGTTTACCCACAGGTGTATGCCCAAACCACGCCTTGAGCGTATCGGCAGCCCATTTGGCCTTTTTGTCCTTATGACAGAGGTTACAGGCATTGGGAACCTCGGGCATCGCCACAGAGATATCGGGTCTTGGAATACGAAAACTGTGGTCTTTTCTGCTATCGATTCCCATATAGGTGCGTGCGGGCATATGACATCCTACACAGCTTGCGCCACTGCTGCCTTTTGGGTGATGGTGATGGCTTGTCGCGCTGTATTTCTCCTCTTTGTGACACTGGAAACAGACTTTGTCGCCACTAGCGCGTCGTTGCAGTGAATGGGGATTATGGCAGTCACTGCAGGTAACCCCTTTGGCGTACATTTTGCTTTGCAAAAAGGAGTTGTAGACATAGACCTCATCTTCTATCTTCCCGTCAGGGAAGTAGAGTCCCTTTTCAAGTCGTACAGGAAGGTAATGATCGGTAAATGCATCTCCCCGAGTGAAATCGTCATCGAGTTGTGAGCGTCTTGCATGACACTTGGCACACACTTCTATTTCATGATTGTTCAAAGTCGCACGGTGATAGCTGGCATTGACATCCCATTTGCCTTTTTTGTATTTTAGAGAGACGGGGAAGCCTTTGTTGGTCAGATTGAAATCTTGGTGTTTCGCCCACGCCGCATGTGTCGATGCGGGACCGTGGCACGCCTCACAGGAGACATTGATACTGCTCCATGTAGTATGATAGGTTTTGGTTTTTGCATCGTAGTTCTTTTTGAGGTTGGTGGAGTGGCAGTCCGCACACATATAGTTCCAGTTCATATTCGGACCCGTCCAGTGCAGCGGATCACCTGCGGTGACATTGTCGTCTTTGTGGATATGATACCAGCGCTGCCCGCCCTCTTCTTTGGGACGGTTGTCCCAGGTGGGGTCGAGCACCTGCACCCTGCCGCCGGGAAATTTGATCATATACTGCTGCAAAGGATAGATGCCGAATGTATAGGCGATTTCATAATCATGCAGTTTGCCGTCCGGCCCGTCGGTACGTACCATGAACTTCCCGTCCTTTTTATAAAAGGTCGAGACAATACCGTTATAGTTGAACTGTGTATTGTTGAAGTCCGCTTTTACACTCTTCGCATCAGCCACCTGCATCGCCATAGCATGCTGTGAACCGTGCCACCCTTCAAACGCTTTGCTGTGACAGGTTTTGCAGGCATGGTCTCCGACATAATGGGGTGTATCTGCTGCCGATAGGGCAGAGAAGAGTATGATAAAGAAAAAAAGTATAGATTTCATGGATTCACTTTGCTCATTTAGAATTATGGCGTGATTGTATCTGAATTTTACTATAAGTGCAGTGGCATGGCAGCTGTCATATATCAACCACCATACCAGACATCCGCTTACGGTCTTGGTACGACACGATACTGCAGATGATCGCCTTCATAGAACGGCTCATAGTAGGTACTGCCACAGCGTTTGTAGCTAATACCGTTTGCATGGACCGTTGTACAGCTTGATGACATGGAAGCAGAAGAGATGATCGATCCGATGGCAAGCCCTGTAAGCATTCCGAAAGTAAAGTTTGCCACCGGATGCCATGTTGTACCGACATAATATCCACCGCCACGATAAAAAGCGCTATGGTAGTGAACTCCGCCGCCATAATAACCGCGATGTACATGAACGTTGCGATTGATGTTTACGTTACGATTCACATTACGGTTAATATTACGGTTCACATTACGATTGATATTTCTTGGTGCACGGGCACGCATAGCACCTCTATGTACGCTTCCACCGTGAAACCTTCGTGCCTCAGCCTGAGCAAAGAGTGAAAAATCATAATACACGCCACCCTCAGCAGCGGCATGCTCTGGCACAGTATGGATACCTGGAGAAAAAACCCCCATCATAAGGGAAACAACAGCAAATTTAAACATACTTCTCTTAACGGTTTGCATACGAAACTCCTTCTTTATTTTACTGAGCCTACAGGCTTCATGGCGACTTTCATCGCGCCTTTTGGTCCGTTGAACACAAATATATTTTCACTAAAATCCGGGTGAAGATCCCATGTGATCCACATTTTGGTTGTCAGATATTCCCTGATAATGACCGCATCGCGCAAAAGCGGCGTACGGGAATCTTCAAACTAGAGATGTACCGTCGCGCCACGATATCGGAAAGCGACGTAATTACACATTACATCGCCGATTTTCTGCTTACCGAAGTAGTGTACCTTTTTAGGCTTGATGATTTTGTTCATTTTGCTGTGTAGCAATGTCGTTACAGGTAGTACCACATCCAGTTTTTTGATAAGCAGATCGATCGTCCCGTCGATATCCCTGTGCGTATTTTTTTGCGCATAGTATGTACCGCTCTTTTCCGCGATCGTCAATACGCCATTATGCAAATAGATACGCCTGTTGGCGATATCGCCGGTCGAGTCGAGCAAAAAACTGTCGGGACGGTGGACAAAGCCTTTTGTGACTCTTTTGAATGTTACGGACTTGCCTTCGTCCTTTACCTCATTGCTCACATATGCACTAAAAGCGTATTTTTGCAATGATGCCATATAACCATAGCCTTCCTTGAGTATCTGGGCACCGTTTTTCTGTACTGCCTCTGCATAAAGCATTGAGCCGAATAAAATACTTATACAGACGATTGTTGTCAATTTCCGAAATTTGTCCATTCTTTTCTCCTTTGTGATGTGATGGATACCGTTAAGGGTTTAGATGTTTCGGTAACCCGTATTTTTTATCTATGTTCTGACGCAAAAGACGCTCTCTCAACGCTTTGAGAAAATGTCTACACGACTCTCTGTCTATCTCTTTTTCACCAAGAAGAGCCGCCTCAAAGTCTCTTAACGATGCTTCAAATTCAGGATACTCTCTCATTATATCACTGAAACTTTCAAATCGCCTACCTCCCTGAATGGTATGAAGCCAGATATAGAAATAAGTGTATATCTCGGCAACGGACGATGTTTGCACACTCTTTGTCAATGCCTCAAAGCGTCCCGATTCACTTCGTTCGTACGCTTCTTTGCGTTTTTGCATCCATGCCCTGATGCGTGAGGCAAACAGATAATAAAGCAATACTAAAAGTGCCAGTGCACCGATGAGAACCAGAAGAATTTTTTGGCGTTTTTTCTTTTGGGCATCCAGTGCGATCTGCGGATTGGGCTTGATGACGAAATGACGTTTTGGCAAAATTTCGGTGTGTACATGCTGTGTCTTGGGATTCCACCAGCGAAACCGCCGCTCTGGGAGGGTCACATTTCCTTCCGACGTGGCGACCAATGTAAAGCGATCCATACGCGCCACATCGAAATCGCCTTTCATGCCGCTTTGCAGTATCGGCTCTTTCTCATAGACGCGCATTTTGGCGTTGGAGGCATAGTGTACGGGACAAAAGAGAATGTCAGGAACGCCCTGCGCCTTTTGCATAATTTCTACTTCGATTGCATCACCCACAGTAAGTGTCTTCGTGTCGGGTTTGAACGAATCGGTTATCGTGTAGCGCTCCGTCACCAGTACAAAGTGGTTTTTGTCAATGCCCTTGGGTGTTTTTACGTGTAAAGTTTGCGGCGGCGCATGAAGCACAAAGGTTTTTTTGGGCTGTCCGTATCCCATAGAGGCGGAAAAGGAGATCTCAAAGGCGGGAAGCTCGATCTCTCCGGCATGCAGGGCATAGATGCCATATTCGTAATGTACCATCTGCCAGTCGCTGCCGTTGACATCGACCTGCTGCAAAAACGCGGCGCTTTGGGGTGCTTCCACCAAATATTCCGATGTCGAATGCAACCCTATCTTTACATCGGTAATACTGAACGCATCGGACATCAATTCTACGGCGAGGGTCGCCTTTTGCGAGGTGTAAAGATCCCCGTAGGGTTTGAAAAAGACCTTGACATTTCCATCCACTGCCAAGAGAGCCGTATTCAGACTTAGCCAAACGAGCAGGAAAGAAGCGATCGATTTAGTCCGCATAACGATTTCCTTGCATTTCATACTGATAACGGAATTTGTTTTTTAGAAAATCTTTCGGACCCGTTTGCAGTCTGTCAAGCCAGTTGGGTGATTGCGATTGTGATGCGCTTTGCGCACTTCTGTCGTCATCGACTCCCTTGCCCTCTTTGTTATCGAAAACGATCTCATCGGCACCCATCGCCCCTACTCCCTGTTTACCGTCGTTTTCCGGCTCTTTGAGTTTTTTTCTGGCTTTGGCGATTTGCAGGTTCTCCTTGGCCTCCTTGAAATTCGGATCTATCTTGAGCGCCTGTTCGTATGCTTTGATCGCTCCGTCATAATCGCCCAGCATCACCAGCGTATTACCGAGGTTGAACCTCCCCTCCCTTGTGGTGATGTTCTGGTAGATGCTTTTGGCTTTTTTGAACGCGCCCGCTTTGAAAAAGGCCGCCGCTTTGAACATGCTATTCTCGAAGGTCTCGGCCGCTTTGAGGTACGCTTTATGTTTGTAATAGCGATAAGCGATCTGATCTGAAGTGATAAAGAGTCTATCCCATCTGCCATCATAGGCAAAGAGCAGCCACAGCAGTGAAAGTACCGCTACAATACCAAACGGAAAATAGCTCCAATAGCGTTTCAAATACCCTGTCATGCCCGCCTCCACAACTCTGCGATGAATCCCTGTCGTGCCCAGCCGAGCATCAGTAAAAATATCAGCGGCACCAACCAATATCCGCCGTCTTCATACTTGTCGCTGTCGGCCTTTTGCGCATCTTTGAAATTGCTTTCGATCATCGATGAGATTTTCTTGACATCGCTATCGTCACGGCTGTAGGTGACCACTTCCGCATCTAGTATGGACGCGGCGTTTTCAAAATCGCTACGGGATGAGAGCTCTTTGGATGCCATTTGCCACAAAATCACGTGCATATCGTTTGTATATCCCTGTTTGAGTGCCAGCTTGGCGTTTGAAGGTAAAATACTGTCGGTAAGCACGATAATCGTCGCACCTTTTTGTTCAAGCTCTTTTTGCGCCAACACCAAAGCATCTTGCACATTATCACCCTCCAGCGGCATGATGGTCGGATCGAGTGCCTGTGCGAAGGTTTTGATGATAGTATGATCACCCGTCACCGGTAAGACCAGATGCGCCGTACCACTATAAGCGATGAGTGCGGCTTTTCTGTCTGCTTTTTGTGCAAGCAGATCCTCTATCTTGATGACCGATCTGCCCAGTCTCGTCGGCAAAATGTCGGTCGTGAGCATACTCTCCTTCACTGAAACCAGCAGTGCGATCTTGGTAGTATCTTCCGTAAATGGCGAGGCTTTGAGCTTCCATGCCGGGCCGCTTACGGCAAGAATCATCAGCGTCAACACGGCACCCAGTTGCCACGGTGCCGCAATACGTGCGGTGTGGGATTTCGGTTCGACCAGCAGATGTTTCAGTAATTTTGGCTCAATGATCTTTTGCCACTTCTTTTCATCGTTTTGCGTTCGAAGCAGCCACCATACCAGTCCCCAGGCAGGCAGCAGCAAAAGCAGATATTCGGGTCTTAGAAAGTGAAAGGCACTCACACGCTCTCCTTTCTACTTTGCATGACACGTACCGCTCCGTACCCAAGCAGCAGTACAATGGCAGAGAGCAAAGGGTAATAGAAAAGATCGAATTTGGGACGGTAAGTAATCGTTTTAACCTCTTTTGGCTTGAGTTTGTCGATTTCATCATAGATCTGTCTGAGCTCCTCGCTATTGTACGCATAGTAAAACTTTCCTCCTGTCATCGAGGCGATCTCTTTGAGTGTTTTTGTATCGATAGGGTGCTCCCCGGCATTCTTGGGGTCGCCCATCGCAATGGTATAGACGGTCACATGATTTTGTTTCGCCAGTTTTGCGGCTGTCAGCGGCGGTACTTTCGAGCCCGTATCATCCCCGTCACTCATCACGATGAGCATTCTGTCCGTAACGTTGGAGTCCTTGAACATCTTGACCGCAAGACCGATGGAGTCCCCAATTGCCGTCTGCGGCCCGGCCATCCCTACGCGAAGTTCACCCAAAAGGTGTTCGAGCGCATGCAGATCCTGCGTAAAAGGCGCCTGTACGAATGCCGCACTCCCAAACAGGATGAGTCCTATTTTTCCCCCTGACGCGCTTTGAAGAAGTTACCAAGTACCATTTTAACCGCATCGAGTCTATTAATCAGCGTACCGTTGGCATCTTTGAAATCTTTTGTCTGCATCGATCCGGAAAGGTCTATGGAAACAAGCAGCTCTCGCTGTGAGACATCCTGGCTCAGCGGCTTGGCGATATACTGCGGTTTCGCCAATGCGGTAACAACGAGTAGATAAAGTAGTGCCAATAGCGCTTTTTGTACCGATGTGGCCCTTGAAATGCCCGAAACGTCACTTTTTGCACTATTGATCGCATCGATATCTTCTTTGAAGGAGATACGCAATGCAAAACGGTTGGCGCGGTAATATAGAGGCATTTTATTGATAGCAAACGGTAACAACAGCAGTACGAAAACCCAGGGGTAGGCGAACTCAAACATCTTCTCCCCTTCGATGCGTTTTAATCCATTTTTGTACGATATCCCGTATGGCTTTCAACTCTCCATCCGTTATTTCCGTTTGTTCGCCATAGAGCAACTGTGCCGTAGATCGGCGCAACGCGTCATCTACTTTTACTTTGGAGTGCGCTTCGACAAAGTCCCACCATGCCTCATTCGACAATCCCGCCGTCTTTTGCCTTCCGTAAGCAGCGATGGCGACACGTTTTGCCAGCAAAAGCAGCGCAAGGGCACTCTCCTCTCCTGTTGCACCGATACTTGCAAGTTCGGCCAAGGCGTCCCGACGATACGCCGATTCCCGGTACGCTTTATAACGCACAACCGCTACATGAAAAAGCCATGCCGCAAGCAACGATACAACAATGTACCATCCCGGAGCGGGTGGAAAAAATCCTATGGCATCAGGAACGATGATATCGTGCAGACGATCCAGTGACGCTTGTGCAACGGTTTCGTTCATCTCGCTTTGTGTCATTGCACCGCCTTCCCGAGTGAGAGCTGTTCATACAGTTGATCGGGCACGGGACGATGGGTGCTGACGGTGACGACGGGCATGGCATTTTTACGGGAAAGGTGTCTGAAGTTCTCTTTGATGTTTTCTCTTCGTATTTTGTACCGTTTTTGAAACCCTCTGTCCGCAGTGTCCAGATCGATGCTCTCTACACCGTCGGTCACGAACAGGGATCGAGAAGGAATGATCTCCTCTTCCATCGGGTCGTACACCAGTACGCCGATGACATCGTTGTGCGCATTGATATGGGTGATCTGTCTGGCACTCTCCTCGTCTATCGCGCGACCGTCACCGATGAGGACGACCAGATCGTCGTGTTTGGCAAGGGCGCTGAGCGTTTTGAGCGCTTCGGAGAGTTTGACGGTACGGTTATCGGCGTTGGTGGCTTTTAGCAGCCTGTTCTGTCTTTCTATCTCACTTAAAATCTGTACGAGGTTGTTTTTACTCGATGTGGCTTTGAAGAATTTGACGGTATCGTTGTTGTAGATCACCGCACCTACCCTGTCGCCGCTTTCGAGTGCCTTGAATGCCATCAATGCGGCGGTATGTGCGGCACTTACCGATTTCATCCGTGCTTTGGATCCGAAGAACATGGTATTCATCTGTGAAACCACCAGCCACACGTTTCTGTCTTTTTCTTCGTTGTAGATACGGACATAGGGTTTCCCCGCTCTACGGGTCGCTTTCCAGTCGATGTTGCGGGGATCGTCCCCTTGCACATACTGCTTCATCTCGGAAAAGTCCATCCCCCGACCGCGTACACCGGAACGGTGCCTTCCGCTAAGCTTGGAGAGTACCGCACCGTTTGGTTTAATAGTGAATTGTTTGGGTATATATCCAAACCGAAGCAGTTCACTCAGGCTGACATATACCCCCGTATCGTCTCGTTTCATCATTATGCCGGCAGTGCAACCAGTTCAAGAATTCTGTCAATAATCTCATCGTTGCTGACCCTGTCCGACTGCGCCTCGTAACTTGGCGTAATACGGTGGCGCAATACATCGTGTACGACCGCTCGCACATCCTCCGGTGTCGTATGGTCACGCCCCTGCATCCAGGCATAGGCACGTGAGCACTGATCGAGTGCCAGTGAGGCACGCGGACTGACACCAACATCGATGTAGGAAGTGAGTTGTTCATCGTACTTCTCGGGATAACGCGTCGCAAAGATCAGATCGACGATATAATCGATAACTATTTTACCGCTGCTGACATTGGCAATCTCTTCTCTGGCGGCAAAGATGGCATCCTGAGGAATATCGTCACTGTCTGTGTACTGTTTCCCGCTTTTCTCACTACGCACAAGCGCAATGATCTCTGCTTCGGAGGCTTTATCGGGATAGGTAATATTCACATGCATCAAGAAACGGTCTTTTTGCGCTTCCGGAAGAGGATAGGTACCTTCCTGCTCTACAGGGTTTTGTGTCGCCATGACGATGAAGAGTTTGGGCATTTTATGCGTTTTTCCCGCTACGGTCACCTGTCGCTCCTCCATCGCTTCAAGCATCGCTGCCTGTACCTTGGCCGGTGCCCTGTTGATCTCATCGGCAAGAATAATGTTACCGAATATCGGCCCCTCTTCGAAACGGAATTTGTACTCACCGTTTTCTTCGTACATACTCTCCGTACCCGTCACGTCGGAGGGCAGCAGATCCGGTGTAAACTGAATACGCGAGAAGGTAGAGTCAATGGCGTCGGCCATGGCTCTGACCGCCCTGGTTTTAGCCAGGCCGGGAAGTCCTTCAAGCAACAGGTTCCCGTTTGCCAGTAGTCCGATGATAAGTCTTTCGACAATACGTTCCTGCCCGATGATAGAGGCGTTCATTCTTTCCTGAAGAAGCTGTATCGACTCAAAAGGTGTCATGTATATTTCCTTAGAGATAGTATATAGTCTTGTAACGATTATTTGGGAAACAGAAACTGCACCATTGCCCTTATTTGCCAAGTAGCACCATAATCATCCGGTGTAACGACATTGTTGTATACGGAAATCTGTGCGTTGACCGGTTGATTACCGATTTTAAACAATTTTCCGACACCTCCGCCAAAAGGTATCGTCCAACGATGATCATTGTCGGCTTCCCAGTTTGCGGTAATGACCGGTGCCGTTGTCAGGTACCAACCGTCATCAAGATTGTAGTTGACAAAATACTGCCATGTAAAGAGGTTAATCTCCTGTTCAGCCGAACCGCCGATGGACCATATATTGCTTACAAGTGAACCCACAACCCATTTGCCGGGCATAGCCAAAACAACCGCTGAGATACCCGCACCCCATTTGTCCGAACCGAGCGTATCGTCTGTTGCGGTAGGCAATAGAAATACGGGTCCGGCACCCCAGGTCAGAGCGCCCGAGTCTTTAGGTGACAAGAAGGCGGTAAAAGTCGTATCGCCTATACCGTTTACGCGACCCTCTCTCGTGAATATATCAGGTTGAGAGACAATCGGCATGATGGTTCTGGTAATGACATTCCATTCATCGTTTAAGCTTACAGGCCATACGGGTTGAACGTTCATGATGTTTTGCGTTTCATCATCGGTACCTATACCGATGTTGGTATTGTTTTGAAACGGCAAACTGATCATATTGGCTACGGGGTTTTGTGCCGCTTTTGCTAACTCCTCTGCACTTTTGCCAAGCAAACCGGTCGTACAGAGCATCGATACAAAGAGTGCGGTTAATATGTATTTTATTTTCATCTTCATCAGTTACCTTTTTAATTCAAATGGATAAATCACTTTCCAGTCATTTTTCATATCGACAATCGTCCAGTTATGCGTTTTGGCATAATCCAGACCTTTATCAAGCTTTCCGATATGGGACTTTCTGTCATATGCCCACTCTCTTTTTTCATCGGTATGATGTACATACATTTGCAATGTTTTGTACTGTTTGTTCGCCTCTGTGTACTCCATCATTTCAAAGTCACCGTCGGAATTTCCAAAAGCCGCTACGGGCCGTTTGCCTATGTGATAGTGAATACCCACAGGTTTGCCCGCTTTATCGTCAATAAAACGGATTTTGAGCTCTCTGACGATCTTCTTGTCCTCATATTTTACGGCGACTTGTGAACCGATGATCTGCCAAGAGGGCATTCCGTACGATTCTGACGCGAACGGCCGCATGAAATCTATGCCCCCTCCAGAGACAATGAATGTCTGAAATCCGTTTGCACGAAGGTATGCAAGCAGTTCAAGCATCGGCTGATAGACCAGTTCGGTGTAGCGTACTTTTTTCGTAGGATGTTTGGCATGCTTGATCCAATCAAGCACAATCGCATCGAACTCTTCGTCACTCATACCCGCATGCGTCGCCATAACAAGCTGCATAAGTCCTTTTTTTCCACTGGCAAGTACGGTTTTCATATCGTTCTCAAGCACCGCTTTAAAAGGCTGTGTCGTTTTCCATTCCGGATGTTTTGGTGCAAGCGCCTTCACTCTATCGATCACAAAAAGTAGTTGAAAATAGACAGGCTTCTCAGACCACAACGTACCGTCGTTGTCAAATACGGCAATACGGTCCTCTTCGGGGATGAAGTCGGGACTGTGCGTATCTGTCACATCCTTGACATAACTGATGATGTTTTTCTTTGCCGTACCGTCATTCCAGGAAGGAAGCGGATCCGTACTTGCGGCAAAAAGTGAAAGACTCAACACACAAAGTGCTACAAACAGCTTTTTCATATCAACTCCTTAAAAATGAAATACAATACCTATTTTGGGACCATACAGATCAAAATCGTTTACAAAATTATCATCACCGAATGCATAGTGCATATAGCGATAGGTAAGCAGCACGTCTCCCCAGCCAAATCGGTACCCGGCTCCTACACTTGCCTGAGTTGTCAGGTCGGAATTACCCGTACCGATATCAAAATGGTAGGGGAAATACCACTGTGAATCAGTCGTATATTCCCCGCGAACACCCATAACGGCGTCATAATTTGAAATAGAGGGAGAGACAGAGACCCCTCTCTCATTCAAAGAGAGCGAAATATCCATATCCAGAGAAAAATACCGTGCACCGCCGATTGCATCTACTCTCCATCTGCCGTTATCTGTAATATTGTAACCGCCATATACACCGAACATTGTCGCTGTCAGTTCCTGCTCGGCATTGACATGCATATCGGGAATGGACGGATGGTTCGGCGTACGGATTGTCGTACTTTGACCAGCTGACATCTTCAGGTAGATAATATCTGCCATAAAGCTGTATTTCTCTTTTCTGAGTTCATAGTTTCCCATGAAAACCATATCCAGAGAGTCTGCAATGCCTGACTGCCCTTTTTTTTCCGGACGCAGACTATCACCCGGAATAGTGTACTTGATCGTACCATCAAGGCTTGGCAGCCATCCATACACGGAAATACTCTGCTTTACCTCACTGCTTTCATCTGCATGCACACCTGTCATAGCCAGTAAAATACCAGCCAATGAGGGTACGATTGATCGTTTAACATCTTGTAACATTCTTATCCTTTGTATTAAAATTTAATATTCACTCCAATGATGGGACCATGCGTCACCGTATCGTAGACAAAATAGTCACGCATACCCTCTGTTCCCTCTTCATAATCGACCCAGGTCGCTTTATATTTGAAATCAATGTCTATCATACGGTTAACCGAATAGATGAACCCTAAAGAACATGCCGCAGTAAAGTCTGCTCCACCACCACCGATATCGCCATGTGCTCTCAGCTTCCAATGACTGTCTATTATGTGTGTATAGCGCAAACCGACCATTCCGTCAATCCAGTCTACTTTTTTACTTACAGTGCCACTTTTTCCAAACATTGGCATCGTATAGCCGATATCATAGTCATTGTCCCACCATCGTATACCGGCCAGGTACTCCAAATAGCCGCTCTTTACGGGAACCCTGTAGACACCCATCACCTCAAGAACACCCTGCCTTACTTTTGCCGAGGAAACACGTTCAATAGGATCGATATCATTCGATAGATTCATAAATCCGTAATCGATCCACATACCCCAGCCGTTCGTATGATGTGCTTCGGCATGCACCATCGCAGCCATATCAAGGTTATTCAAAATGGTGCTGAAATCTACATTGAGACTTGTAGTGGGAAGCCTGCCGAACTTCGCATTACCGTCTATGTTGGTCAACATAAGATACGGTTCTATTTCAAATGACCAATTGCCTGTGGCAGAGTCCATCTCTTTGGATAGATCGTTATCCATACCTCCACCTGCAAAAAGAAATGATGAAAGCAAGACAGAGTATAGTATTTTTTTCATCCCCAACCTTTATTGAATATACAAAAATATACCATCATCGAGGAATATTTTTGTATACACTTAAATTGCCATCGTCCGCAGACGAAGGCAATACCCATCATGCTTTAGTTTAGCGGAGAGGCATCAAGAAGCTTTTTCAGATTACCTTTTGCCTTTTGCAACTCGATCGTCTGATATCCGATATTCCCCGCAGAAAGTGAAGAACCGGACTGGAACGGATACTCAGGGATTGTATTAAAGAATTTCTTGACAAAATTCTGGGCCGGAACCATCATCCACATATTGTCCGCATACCATTTGAGATAGAGTCCTGAACCATCCTGTGCATGTTCGAACGGATCGGCACGAAGGTTGGTAATGACAGGCCATGCCGGTACTTTTCTGTACGCTTCATTAATAGCTCCCTCTTCCTGTGCAAAGGCAACTTTGAAGTCATCGACACGAATGGCATTGAGCATACCGCTTGCCGCGAAGTAGTAAATCTCTCTTCTTGGACCTTTTTTCGTTTCACCCTTGAAGTACGGCAGGAAGTTGTAACCGTCAAGATGGACTCTCCATTTTTTGCCGTTGGCTTTGCAGCCCTCTTTGGAAGCGAGTTTCTCTTTGACATCAGGTACACCAGCTGCTGCAAGCAGTGTCGGCATCCAGTCCTCCTGGGACATGATGTCATTGTAAACAGTACCCGGTTTGATGGTTCCTGGCCATTTTACCACCTGTGGAATTCTCATGCCGCCTTCCCATGTGGTTCCCTTTTCACCTCTAAATGGTGACGTACCTCCATCGGGCCAGGAGAACTTCTCTGCACCGTTGTCGGTAGAGAAAATAACAATTGTGTTGTCTTCAACACCCAGTTTCTTGATATGGTCAAGGAAACTTCCAACCATGTCGTCAAGCTCTTTCATCGCATCCGGGTAGAGACCGATACCTGTAATACCCTGATATTTTTTCTTCAGGTGCGTCCAAACGTGTGTACGGGTAAAGTTCATCCATACAAAGAAAGGTTTTCCCGCTTTGACTGAACGTGTCATGAAATCTTTTGCCGCTGCACCGAACTCCCCGTCAACGGTTTCCATTCTTTTTTTTGTCAGTGGACCGGTATCTTCGATTTTGCCGTCCGCATAAGAGTGAATAACTCCACGAGGACCATATTTTTTCTTAAACTCGGGATCTTTCGGATAGTAGTACGTTTCGGGTTCTTCTTCTGCATTGAGATGGTAAAGGTTTCCGAAGAACTCATCGAATCCGTGCTTGGTCGGCAGGTGCTTGTCACGGTCACCCAGGTGGTTCTTACCGAACTGTCCCGTCGCATAGCCTTGATTTTTGAGCAGATCTGCAATTGTCGGCGCCCAGTCAGGAATACCGTGTTCAGAACCTGGCATACCAATAGTCAGCAGTCCCGTTCTGAAAGGATGTTCACCCAGAATGAAAGATGAACGTCCTGCTGTACATGACTGCTGTGCATACATGTCCGTAAAGAGTGCACCGTCTTTGGCAATGGAATCGATGTTGGGTGTTTTGTACCCCATCATGCCCTGATTGTAGGCACTGACATTCCAGTATCCAATGTCATCTCCCCACAGAACCAAAATGTTTGGCTTTTTTGCTGCAAGCAGCTGCGTAGGTACCGCCATCGCAGCAACACCAAGCCCAACCGCAACCAAGAGTTTCGAAGTGATTTTTTTCATTCTTCTTCCTTTTTTATATACATATTTTCGTGCCCTTCCATTCTGACTATTTTCTCTCTTCACTATCCAAAAAGGAGATCATAATCAGTACAGAAAACTCGGCTACGTAATAGTATAGCAAAAAAACAATCTAAAAATCATTTTTATTTATAAATGTAAGATATGTTACCAAAATTTTACTATTTCTTATAATAATACCTGACTGGATATCCTTTTTACAAAAATAGTTCGATTCGATATGACAATACACTTGGTTATCCAACTACTTTATTTTTCCAAAACAATAGTGTTTTATAATATTTAGAAGATGTTTTCGTATTAGAATGTAGTCTGGGTATGGGATACCTGGGAAGAAGAATAGAAGACGGGAATAGTCTTTACTGTTCCTGCGTTTTCATATCCATTAACTCTAAAAGCAATGCTTCTGCTTCCTCCTCGTCGATCTCGTCTCTTTTGATCTCCTCCACAATAGCAAAGCATTCTGTTCTCATTTCACGCATCTCTTCAAGATCTTCCTTTTGCTCTTTGCTTGCATTTTTGGCTTTGTCTATCGCCGCAAACAGCTCATCGATGGCTACTTCAAGATCCGGAATAATCTCCAGTTCTAAAAGGTTTTTTAATTTGTCTGCTGATGTCATGGGATTTCCTAATGTTAATATTATACGTATTGTACCCAAATATCAAAATAAATTTATCTCTTTGACGAATCAAGCAACACATACATCACAACACCAAAACCCTGCCAATTATTTTATAATACTGAACCACTATGGGCTAAAAACTCACAGTGGTTAGGCTTTTATATTTTTAGAACAAATAGTTCAATTCAAACTTTACATTTCTTCCCTGTGATGCATAGTCTAAGTGCTGCCAGCCATAAGAGAGGTGGTCATAGTACTCTTTGTCAAACAGGTTCTCTACAGCCAATGATACTCTTATATCATTCTCATACGTAAAATTGGCCCTAAAGTTCATGATCGTATACCCCGGTGTCTCATTTTCACCAATTCCAATCCTGTCCTGACGCATAGCACTGACTGCAGAAAGTTCCAAGTTCGAATATAGGCTATCCCACTCTTTTTCATAATTGATACCATAGCGTACTTTAGCAGGAGGTATGCCATTAAGCGGACTGTTTTCTGTTTCATCTTCACCTCTTGTATAAGAGCCTGAGAAGAAAAGACTCCACGCATCATTGAGAAAATATTTAGCATCGAATTCGGCGCCGTATAATTTTGCATCAGCTATATTCTGATACTGGTAGATCTGCTGTGGAACAGGATCACCCGGGTTTGTCAGTATTTTTCTGATCAGGTCATCCACCATATTGTAGTAGAGCGATACAGACAGGCGGTAATTATCGCCCTTGGTACGCGCACCTATATCGAAGTTTAGGCTTGTTTCAGGATTTAGGTCAGGGTTTCCTTTGTCCTGTGCCGGTCCGTCATGCGGGCCAAAAAAGTACCGCTCGATCAGTGTAGGCGCCCTGAATGCGCGACCGGCATTGGCATAGATATTGGTTGCTTCATCGATCTTATAGACCACTCCCAGTTCCCCGCTCAACTGCGAATCCCTGTCAGGCTGCGGCTCTATGATGAAAAACGGCGCCGGAGCACCGTCGGTTTTTGCCTCCACAGAGTCATAACGCAATCCTCCGGTCATAGATAACTGGTCATTCAATGCCAGCTCATCCTGCACGAATACACCGATACCCGTACGTGAAGAGGGTGAGATGACAGGCACATCGTCAAACTTTGCAATGACAGGAGGGAAGCCGTCCATCGCCCTGCTTGAGGTAAGATCCTCGTCAAAGAGGTCAAACCCGGCAGTCACCCTGTGCATCTCATCAGGCTTCAATACCCACTGTCCTCGAAGCGATTTGGTCTCTTTGTCCACACGTATGTCCACCAGTTTGCTTGCATCGGGCTGGCGGATACGGTGTCTGTTATGCTCCTGCCACCCGGCAAGAAGTTCAAATCCTCTGAGAAGTCCATCCTCTGATCTGTAGCTTAGTTTCGCATCGGCTTTCGTATGCTTCTCATCTTTGTAGTAATCCGCGGCAAACGACCTTGGCGCCGTGATGCCGATATCCGCTTTTGTCTGCCAAAGGCTGATTGAGCTTTTCCAGTTACCCGATGTATAGTCACCGCCTCCCCAGATGGTATAGCCGTCATAAAAACTGTACTTCACCTCTTCTTCGGGAGATTCTATATTGTCTGTTTTTCGGTTCACGCCTCCGATATAGAAGTTCAGGTTATCTTGACTTGCATTGATCTGGGCTTTTTGGGATTTGGCGTTGTTGTTGCTTTCGTATCCAAGCCCCAGCTCACCGCTGATAGAGATCGTGTCACTCTTGGACTTTGGCGCTTTTTTGGTAATGATATTCACCACACCTCCGATCGCACCTGCACCATAGAGGACGGATCCGGATCCCTCCACCACCTCTACACGTTCGATCTGTGCGGGATCGACAGAGAGGATATGATTCCCTCCCGGCCTCTCATCTGAGAGTCTCACACCATCGACCAGGATCAAAACCTGTTCATCAGAAAGCCCTCGTACGACAGGCATGACCGATCCACCTGCTGTTTTGGCATCTACGCCACTCGTATGTGCAAAAAGTGCTGCGGTTGTTGTGATACCCTTTTCCATGATCTCTTCAGAAGTGATTACGTCGACTGAGACCGGTGCTTCCTGCGCTTTAAGCTCAGGGTTTTGCGTAGCAGTTACCGTAAGCTCATCTAAGTTGATTGCTTCATCCGCATGTACTGCTGTTATGCAGTGTGCTAAAAATACAGAACTGACTATTCCTATTTTTTTCATAATTATCCTTAATGATATTTTTTATATTTATTTTAGTTTTAAAATTGTAAATGGTTATGAAAAAAAGTATGGGGGAGCAGCAGTATGGTAGCCCAGGGGTAATCTATCCACATCAAATACTGACATCCCTTCAAAGTTAATGGCTTTTCTATCTGGTATCTGGGTAAGGTCATAAGAGGCATTTACGATCCTCTTCTCTTCAACCTCACCTACCTCAATAGCGATACTCTCATCGAATAGTATAAAGCTTGTTTCATGATGGGTAGCACCAAGTGTTTTGGCTGCTTTACAGACCTGACATTCACTTAACCCTTCTATGAAATGATGTTTGGAGTGTATCGTAGTAGTTTGATAGGCAAACAAGAAGAGTGCAAGTAGAACAAATCTAAATATAATATTACTGTTCACTATTGCACCTCTCCTCTTTTTTTACGTGTTTTGTAAAACGGTATTAAGCACCCGTACTACAGGCACTTACACCCGGAGGTGTCGTAGGCTGGATCGCCTGGTTGTCTACGCCGCCTTCTGCGTTCACTTTGTCAATGAATCCGAGCAGGTCGGTTGCTGCCGCCTGGTAACGTTTTGCTGTTTCGGAATCAGGCTTATGGTAGGTGACAGGCATACCAGTATCTCCGCCCACTCTGATTTCAGGCTCTATCGGGATACGTGCGATCACATGCGTATCATACTCTTTGGCTACCGGTTCTGTCGTTCCCATACCGAAGATATCTGATTCTGTATGACAGGAAGGGCAGATAAATCCACTCATATTCTCTATGATGCCCGCAGTAGGGATATGCAGTTTCTGGAACATGTCGAGAGAACGTCTGCTGTCATCCAAAGAGACTTCCTGGGGTGTTGTAACCGTAACACCTGCTGTCACCGGAACTGACTGCGCCAGTGTAAGCTGCGCATCACCCGTTCCCGGAGGCATGTCGATAACCAGTACATCCAGCTCAGACCAAAGGATATCTCTGAGGAACTGCTCGATCGCTTTCATGATCATCGCACCTCTCCAGATCAGTGACTGACCCGGCTCCATCAGCGATCCCATAGACATCACTTCCACACCGTATGCTTTCAGAGGCAATACTTTATTCCCCTGGATTTCAGGTTTTTGATCTTCTACACCCATCATACGAGGGATGTTCGGGCCATAGATATCGGCATCGAGCAGTCCCACTTTTTTACCCTGCATTGCCATTGCAATGGCAAGGTTGACAGAAGTCGTCGATTTACCAACCCCTCCTTTACCCGAAGAGACCATTACAAAGTTCTTCACATGCGGCGCTATGTTCTTGCCGCTCATGGAATTGCTCATCTGTTTTGGCGGCTGTGGCGCTTTAATGGTAATGTTTATATTTTCAAAGCCTGCTTTTTTAAGCTCCGTGGTCGCTTCGTCTGTCAACTGTGCTTTGACCTCATCTGCAGAAGAGGTGATGTCGATTGTCAAAGCAACGTTCTTCCCCTCCACGACAATATCTTTAACAAATCCGAAGGTTACGATATCTTTCGTAAACCCCGGATAGGTTACATGTTTCAATGCTTCAAGTACATTTTCTTGTGTCATCTGATGACTCCTGAATAAAATTTTGATACCTGAGTTATACCACTGCAATCTTAAATGAGGTTTAAATTCGCCTTTATTCAGATAAACTTTATCTTATTTATTTTTGGCTTAACTCCTAAACCAAACATCTTTACTGTGTACAAGAGAAACGTTTAAAGAAAAAATCAAGCAAAGCTCTGTATAATCCGTTACAATTCGATACAAATATTATGATAAAGGGGTATCTTGTCACAGGCAACACTGATACTTTTGGGAGCAGGAAGCTCCTCCCGGTTTGAAACTTCGGTAAAGAAGCAGTGGCTCTACAGCGGAGATATACCATTATGGCTGCAGGTCGCACAGCACTTTGAACAAACCGGCTATTTTGACAACATCATTGTGGTCTCTTCTTCCGAAGAGATACACCATATGAAACACTTTGCAGACTATACCTTTGTAACAGGCGGTGCAAGCAGACAGGAGTCACTCAATAATGCGCTTCAAATAGTGACAACCGAGTATGTCATGGTCAGCGATATTGCCCGATGCTGCGTTCCTGCAGAGATGATCAAACGCATTCTTGATGCCAGAGAAAAAGCGGCATGCATTGTCCCTGTTCTCCCTGTAAACGATACACTCTATATGGATGGCAGTCCCATCGATAGAGAGCAGGTCAAGATCATCCAGACACCGCAGCTCAGTCACACACCAACACTTAAAAAGGCACTCTCGACGAAGACACTCTTTACTGATGAGAGTTCTGCCATTGCCGCACTGGGACACAAAGTTATATTTGTCGAAGGCTCCCCGCTTGCACACAAACTCACACGCATTGATGACCTGGATAAACTCCCCTGCATCAACGAACCCTCCTTACAAACCCTAACAGGATTTGGCATCGACATACACCCTTTTGAAGAGGGAAAACCGATGAAACTCTGCGGTGTCACCATCGATGTCGATTACGGTTTCAAAGCACACAGTGACGGTGATGTCGCCATTCATGCACTCATCGATGCCTTGCTGGGCGCCGCCGGCATGGGTGACATAGGAGAGCTCTATCCAGATACCGAAGCAACCTATGCAGGTGCCAATTCGGCCAAATTGCTTGAAGATACCCTCAGACGCATCCGGGCTTTCGGTCTGGAGGTCGGTAATATCGACATGACCATCCTTGCACAGGCTCCCAAACTTCTGCCCTACAAAGAGCAGATGCGCAACAGGCTTGCTTCACTACTTGAGATCCCTTCGCACAGAGTCAACATCAAAGCCACCACTGCCGAAAAACTCGGCTTTGTCGGACGAAAAGAGGGGGTCACGGTGCATGCTGTAGCGACCCTGAATTACTTTAACTGGAAAAAATCACTCAATGGAAAACTATCATGAAAATCATCATTGTAGAAAATGAACTCTATCTAGCACAAAGTATTGCTGCCAAACTTACAGAGAACGGATTTGAAACGGAGATTTACAGCTCTATTAAAGAAGCGATGCAGAGCAACGGTGACGTCTATCTGATCTCAACCAACCTGCCGGGACAAAATGTTGCACCGCTCATTACCCAGTTCAGTGACAAGATCATCATTTTGATGGTCAGCTACATCAACAACGACACAGTAGGGGAACCTCTTAAACTCGGCGCAAAAGACTATATTGTCAAGCCATTCATGATCGAAGAGCTTCTACGGAAGATCGAGCACTATCAGGAGTATCAGGATCTCAAAAAACACACCAGACTCTACCAGGAGTACATGGAAAACCTCCTGCAGGAGATAGAGACCGATTTCGACATCGATACTCTCAGCACACCACTGGTCATTCAGACAAACTATCAGAGACTCGTCGACAAGATCGTCTTCGAATACGCCCATAAAAAAGACAGGCTCATGACCTTTATCCCTCTGGGACATCCGGAGTGGAAAAGCAAACTCGAAAAGAGTTCAAGCAAATCACTTCTCTATATTACCGAGATACACACACTCAAAAAAACAGACCGAGAGTACCTGCTTGATGCCATTAAAACACGTGATTTCATTCTATGTACCACCGGAGAATTCGAGTCACCCTATGAGACAATCACACTTAATACAGACTCCAAACTCTATGACCAGAACGAGATCCTTACCATCGACGACTATGTCAAATTCATTGTCAACTCTTTCCAGTACAAATTCCCCGATACGGAACTGAGCAAAAAACTCGGCATCTCACGTAAAAGTCTCTGGGAAAAACGGAAGAAGTACGGTCTTTTCAAGAAGAAATAGCCCCAAAGGAAGTCTATGTCTACACATAAAACACTCTACATCGATACCGAGGCACTCTCCACCCTTGCACTGGTACAGGCAGGGCTCATTGCTCCCGTAACTGGCCTCATGAATGAATCTGAGGCAAGAGAGGTCGACCGGACACAAATGTACAAAGGGGTTCCTTTTCCTTTTGCATTTGTCCTTGCTCCCAAAGGTGAGAAAAACAGAAAAGTGCTTGAATCTCTCCAAAAAGGAGAAACGGTCTATCTGCTCAACGAAGACAAAAAAGTGGGTGAACTGACTGTGGAAGAGACATTTCACATCGACCCGAAACAGCGTCTGTATAATATATACGGCACCTCCGATCCTTCCCACCCTGGTGTCAAAAATACCATATCCAGGCTGGGAGAAATAGCCGTTTCTGGTCCCTATAGGGTCGAATATCCGCTCATCGAAGACAACATCAACCGTATAAACCAGATGATCACCCGTACCGGCGCAAAATTCGTCACCTCCATGATGATCGCTGCCAATCCGCTCAACCGTGCCCATGAACGAATGATCAGACAGGCGATCAGCGATGCCGATCTGCTGGTCATTTTCCTTCGAAAACCTTTCACCAACGAAGGACTGCGATACGACATCCGCTACAATGCGCTCAACCGTTTCATTGACAACTTCATTCCGCGAAACAAAGTCATTATCATTCCGTTTGAGAATACTTACATCTTCGCGGGCTACAATGAACTCATTCTCGATGCACTTCTAGCGAAGAACTACGGATGTCATCAGCTTGTCGTCGGCAAGAACCATGGCGGTCTGGGGCTCTACTATGACCAGAACCGTCTCAACTCCGTCTTCGACCATTGCAAAGATATTGACATTCACATCAAAACAGTCGATGAATATGTCTACTGCGATACCTGTAAAACGCTTGTGAGTACCCAAACCTGCCCACATGGACAGCATCACCATGTCCACTACCACAGCGAGTCGATCATGAAGCTGATCCAGAGCGGTCTCATGCCGCCGCCAATTCTGGTACGCAAAGAGGTTTCGGCGAGCATTCTCGCCTCACTCTTTCCCGACCGTTTCGAGAACCTGCAGCAGATGCACTACTCTCTGATGCCCGGTTCCGGACTGCTTGAGCAGCAGAGCGAGGAGCAGTTCTACCTCAAACTCGTCGAACTCTATCAAACCTCATCACTGACATAGGAGCCTGCATGCAAGATATATTCGTCACACTTTTTGGCATCGGAAAACAGAAGCATGCTTCTCTTATGGCATCTGCACTGGCGCTCCCACTGGCCTTTTTGATACTGCGCTATTTTGGTATGGAAACACTCTTTATGGTCACTCTCGCAGTGAGTATCATCGGGGTATTTGAAGCCAACAAGTATCTTTCGCAAACAAATATAGATAAAGAGGAGGTCGTCATCGACGATGTGGCAGGCACCTTCATGAGCATTATGATCATTCTGCCCACCGCTACGGCGCTTCCTTTCTCTTACGCACCAATCGCAGGCATGGTACTTGCCTTTTTGACATACACTCTCTTTGCCCTCTGGAAACCCTCAACTATCGGATGGATGTACCGTGAGCTTCGTGGCGGTCTGGGAATCATCCTCAGCAGCATACTTGCCGGTATCGCAGGCGGTTTGCTGGGTGTCGTCATTCTGATGAGCATAGGCAAACTCCTCTAACACCTCTTCGTCTTTTACATTTGAGCTCTTTTGAAAGGCACTGGGTCTTGCCCTGTGTGAAAATTTGACGATCGCCGCACTCAGTACGGCACCTCCGGGAACAATCCACACCATGCCAAGCCCTGCCATTTTGCAAATATCGGCTACCTGTGCACCCGCTTTGCGGTACTCCCTTCGCCATAAAAGGAGTGGGATCTCTTTCGTCTCCCGCCACTCTACCGCCATCCCTCTGCCGATAAAACGGACAAATACGCGGAAACTGCGAAAGCGTCGCCTCATAGCTCTTCCATAAGCTTTTTCAGTATCTTCTCTATCAGCGCCTCATAGGATTTGAGCATTTCATCGTCCATCCCTTTACCGGAACGCCACTGTTTATGGTACTTTTCAAGTGATTTTTGCACCTTCTCATCCAGCCATCGCTCTTTGAAAGTGCTGTCCATCGCTATGGTAAGGGAATCACGTTTGGCATGGGAGCGTGCTGCAACCATCACTGTATAGTAGAGTATGCGTCCAAGCAGAATATAGGGAAAATTGCGGTTCTGCATAGGGCCCATCTCCAGATAACGCTTCCCCAGACGTTTGCCCAGCAACTTGACCTCGGAGAGTTCATCAAATGCTACATACGCCCCTACACCGCCGACCACCGCACCTATGGCTCCGCCAAGCAGAAAGGTCGCCCCTCCAAAAAGCAGGTCGACTCCTGCACCGGTAACAGCACCGGTTGTCGCGCCGCTAATGAGCAGTTCCTTTCGTGTCAATCCAAAAACCGAAGCACTCTCCTCAGAAAAAAGATCCATCTGCTCAAACCCCATAGGAGTGATCTCTGCATGAAGATGTTCATGGTGCCATATGCGTTCTATCTCTGCCTGCGTTGTGCGCTCTTCTGTACGAAGATAGGCTTTATAACGCTCTTTCAGACGCGCTTTGTCATCTTCATTTGCATTCTCCGATGCAAGTGCCAAACGCTCAACATGGCTGAGTGCCTGATGCATCAGCCGGGTAATGGCAGCAGCGCTTCGCTCCAGCATCTGCTCACGATAGTGCAGAAAGAATTCGATGGATGCCTTCACCTGTACTGTCCACTCTTCTCTTAGTTGCGCCATACTTTCAAGTATGGCGATCTGCTGATGCATATCGGTTTGCATCGGGTTATAGGTACGGATAATCTGAAAATAGCCGCCAAGTGCGCGTTTCCATTCCGCCGAATAGTCCTCTTTGTCAATATGATTTATCAGCGCCATCGAAGGCTGGCCCGTCCAGCGAAGGATCTCCATCTCCGCCTCGCACTCCTCTCCGTAAGGCTTGGAAGCATCGACTACGTAGATGATTCCCGCCCCCTCCATAATGGGTGTAAGCAGTTCCACTTCATCATGAAACCTTGAGTCGTCTCTGTGTGTGTTTAGAAATGCCTGCACTACCTCATGACGTCTGTCAGCACTCACATCATGCGACTTCAACCAAGCCAGTACTTGACGTGCACGCTGAAATCCTGGAGTGTCGTACAGTTCGTAGATGATCTTCCCGTCCACTTTCAACGGATAGCTCTGCCGTCTGTATGTCGTACCCGGTATATTCGAGACCGCGATGGAGTCATCCATCGCCAAAGATGAGACAATGGCACTTTTGCCTTTATTGGGGTGTCCTACGACGGCAAATACGGGGTGTTTGGTCTCTGTCTGTTTCATGTTATCCATACTTTCGAAAGGTCAGCTTTTGCGATCATATCTGTCCATACGGCCTGGTCACTCTCTTTGGGTTTGTACTCCGTATGCTCTGTGCCTACAGGTACCACCGTCACCGATTCAGCCTGTCGGCTCAACGCTTCAAGGTAATCCATCAGATCCATTGTCGGCGGCTCCCATGCTTTGACAAACAGCAGCACCTCTCCGCTGCTCTGTGCGACAATATGCTGATCCTCCTCAAGCGTGTTGTTGCCGCCAACCTCTACACAGACCGGCGCACTTACCTCCATCACCTCACACAGCAGTGAAAGCTGCTGCGAAGGAATCGCCCACCCCTGTATGACATCGTAATGCAGCTTCAGTGCCTCCTGTATGCGTCCATACCCTTTTTTGACAACATCACCCCGTTGTGTTTTCTCCATAGAAGATGTCGTAATAAACGGTTCGGTCATATCACGCAGCAGTTCCTCAGCTCCTTCAAGTGCCAGTGTCGCCTTTTTAAGTGCCCTTTTAAGTCCCCATGTAGCAAGCAGGTAAAAGAGTGCGCGCAGCAGCACCGCATAGAAGAGTGTTGCCATGGCAAGAAACTTCCACCAGGCACCAAGAGCTGCAGCATGCTCTATCATCTCTTTGCTCAGCGTACCGCCAAGGCGGTAGTATTGGCTCTGCTCTACCAGTTCCAGACTCGGCACGGCAGTAGGCAGCCAGCTTCGCCACGGCAAGGCGACAAATTCGAGAAAGCGGTGAAAGGCAGCTGCATCTATCTGCAGCGTCGTACTCCAGGCAAATGCCACATCTCGCGTCGCGACCACCCCCAGAAGTGCCAGCAGTAGTCCTACGGAAAAGGCAAGGGCAAGCAGCTGTGAGCGCTGAATGACTATCCAGTTAAGGAGCATCGGATTGATCTCCACCTGTGTTAGAAGGTCCTCTTTTTTGGTAAAAAAGAGAGCCATCCGTTCCATCAAGTATGCAGGAGAGAGATGCACCAGCGTATTGCGTGCACGCTTAGCTCGCAGCATGGAAAGCAGTGCCAGCGTCATCGTCACAAGAGGCAGCAGTACCACCAACGCCAGAAAATAGATGAGATTGACCGGTGCATGCCCATTGTAGCTAAGCAGTCCAATGCCCGAAAAGATACCGGTGACAAATGCCAGCAGCGTCAGCCAGAGTGTGGTATGGTAAAGCAGATGCGCCACCTTCTCCCCTGCCTGTTCAGTCTGACGGGTACGCATTTTCTCATCGACCCATGCTTTGAGCAAAGAGAGCGGACGGGATGTAAGCGCTTCGTGTGCCAATCCGAATGTACGCCGCTCCTGCCGTGTGGAAAGATCCCCCTTAAGCAGTGTATAGAGGTCGATGTAATCTTTTAGATGCATAATAGTCGCTTACCTTCTTCATCCCGGTGTATTGTAGTGTTAGAGATATTATACAGTGTGAGGGTTAATTTTCGATTTTTGCAGTCGATTCACGTAACTGCGGGAATCCACGCCTCTGACGTAAAACCCCACGAGGCAGCAGAAGTTATTGGTGTATGTAGTCCTATGCTTCCGCTTCGTCCGGGCAGCCGTAGATGAGACAGCGGAGTTCTTCACGGTATGCATCGTAATCAAACGCTTTTACGCGCGCAACCCCTTCCTCTACCGCTTTTTTCGCTACGGCAGAAGCAACCCATATCAATGCTTCCTTGTTAAACGGCAGCGGGATGATATGCTCTTTGCCATACGCGATGTCCTCATTGTGGTACGCCGCTTTGACATAGTAGGGTACCGGCTCTTTGGCCAGTGCCGCCAATGCCTCTGCCGCCGCCATTTTCATCCCTTCGGTGATCTTTCGTGCACGCACATCGAGCGCTCCTCTGAAAATAAACGGGAACCCCAGAACATTGTTCGTCTGGTTGGGGTAGTCTGAACGCCCTGTGGCGATAATGGCATCTTTGCGTACCTCCATGACCTCTTCAGGCAAAATCTCGGGTACAGGGTTTGCCAGCGCGAAAATGACGGGTTCGGGTGCCATTTTGGCAACCATCTCTTTGCTCAATGCACCCGCAACGGAGAGACCAAGGAACATGTCGGCACCCTCAATGGCCTCCTCCAGTGTTTTTGCATCAGTCTCTACGGCAAACTCCGCCTTGTATTTGTTCAGGTCATCTCTGTGGGTCGATATGACCCCTTTGGAATCACACATGACAATGTTCTTCACACCCAGTGCCTGATACATTTTGGCACAGGAAATTCCCGCGGCGCCTGCACCGTTGACTACAATTTTTATCTCATCGACTTTTTTGCCGGTAAGTTCAAGCACATTTATCAGACCGGCAGTAGTGATGATCGCCGTACCGTGCTGATCATCATGAAAAACGGGAATATCAAGCTCCTCTTTCAAAATACGCTCGATCTCAAAACATTTGGGTGCTTTTATATCTTCAAGGTTGATCCCGCCAAATGTCGGCGCGATCGCTTTACATGCAGCGACAATCTCCTCGACCGAATGGACATCGAGTTCGATGTCAAAGGCATCGACATTGGCGAACTTCTTGAAAAGTACCGACTTTCCTTCCATCACCGGTTTGGAAGCCAATGGCCCTATATCACCAAGACCAAGCACTGCTGTTCCATCTGAGACCACACCGACGAGATTGGCTCTATTGGTATATTCAAAGACCAGATTATCGTCTTTTGCAATCTCTTCACAGGGGATCGCAACACCCGGTGTGTAGGCGAGAGAGAGCTCATATTGAGTTGTACAGGGTTTAGTCAGATCAATACCGATCTTTCCGCCTTTATGGTATTGCAGTGCTTTTTCTCTGGTGATATTTGACATGATTAACCTTTCTAATAAATATGATAGTAAATAATTATAGCACAGGGGGGTTAATACATGCCATTACACATCTGCCTCTTCTTCAAAACCGCCTTCGGGAAAATACTCATCGAGAATGACCGGGAAAAGTGCGATCGTTTTTCGTGCTTTTTCAATTTTCGGCGCAAATACCACTTCGCTTGCCGGAAAATCCCGCATCAGTTCATCATAAATGGCAATTTTCTCTTCCATGTGATTTTTCAGTGCATCAAGCACTGCCGACATCGTCTCCCTGCTTGTCGCATACTTCATCAGCATTTCGAACATGCGCTTTCTCGGATGGATCGCCATTGACTCACCCGCTTCCATAGCAATATCCTTTATATCCCATCGGGAAACATAAATACCGCTGACATGCGGTGCCACCAGTTTGGCATAAAGCGCCTCCGTATAGGAAGGATAGTCCTTCAGGTCTGCAGCTTCGTCACTCGAGCAGGCTCCATCTACGCACGCTTCTTCGTTAATGGTAAAATTCTCGAACTCTTTTCTTAGTGCATCCATATCTCTCATATGCTACTCCTTGTTATTTTCTGCGATCAGATGCGGTATGGCATCTACGTCAATATCGGCACCAAACCACCGGTTGGCAATCAGCATCATTTTGGTAACGAAAAGTATCTGGTCATCCAGAAACTCCGGCTTCTCAAAAAGGGCTTTGGCATCGTCATCGAAACAGAAACCGTGTACTTTGCCCGCTTCAATCTCCACAAAATCTATACGCCCTTCTCTTCTGGCTGTTTCGTCAAGCGTGTCACAATACGCCAGAGCCTTTTGTGCGAACTCCCGTTCAACCATCATCTTGTCGACCTTCGACTGCCCCACACTGCTCATGGTGAACTCAAAGTGCTCATCGGAAATATTTAGCGCAATCGCTGTTGCGTTGATGCCCTGTGCTTTGAGTATTTTGTTAAAGTAACGTCTTGTATAACCTGTCTGGGCATTGTATCCAAGAATCGTACAGAGTCGGGTATCGGGTTTTATCTCATGTGGTTTCATCTATTCTTTCTCCTTTCTGCAAAGCAGAGCTTCGCAGAAATTCCTCTCACTAAAGCTTCGCCTGTCGGCTCAGAAAAATCCCAACAAAGGCTTTTCTTTTCACGCTTCATTGCTGCTTCCCATTTTTTTGGCGTTTTCATGCAAGAACATCGCTTCTTCTTCTTCGACTATGCATCGGGGACACATTGTGGCGCCTTCAAAAGAGGTAAAGTAGTTTCCGCATTCGTCACAGCGTCTGACATTGAACGTTGCCAGGGTACGCTGCGTCGGCTCAAAAAACTCTTTGACTTCAAATCCCGGCTGCAGCTGTATAGCATCGGGTTCACAGACATCATGGCAGAGACGGCACTTTACACACAGCATTGCATCGAAATGAATCAGCGAGAACTTGCTGTCACTGCTGAGTGCCCCTGTAGGACAAATACGGTAGCATATCTGACAGTTGGTACAGCTCTCTTCTACAAATTTTTGCGAGACAAAACTGACATCCTCTTCTGCGAGTACTTCATAACGCTCCGGCTTTGGAGTATGCTTGAGCATGGTGAAAAGGATCTTGCGTTTATCGGGCAGGTGTTTATCTCTGATCTTCTGGGTGATGGACGGGTCTATTTCAAAGTGATGCATCTCATCTGCTTCGACCGCCTGTTCAAACTCCTGTTTGTGCTTCATCACACCTTTTAGTGAAGCGGTATTACGCAAAAATGCCCGTCTGTCCGCCGCAGCTTCTTCCTCTTCTTCGGATGATGCTTCTGCAACAGGCTGTGTATTGACTTCAAGCTGCTTCGAAGAGATGCTTGAAAGTACGAAGTTCGCCTCCTCAATGCGTGATACGATCACCCCATACAGATGACTCTGTGGATCATAGTCATCCAAATCGAGCACTACCGGCTCCTCACTTGCAAGCGCAAGAGAGATAAGATGTTCAACACTCAACACGGAAAGACATGGAATATTGAGTTTTCTCGAAATCAGGCGTACCTTGCTGTCAAGGAAACTGAAGAAAAACTCCGTTACGGAAAAATCGCTCAAAGCAAAGGCTTCCGTCGGGCAGGCACCGACACAGGCGGCACCTTCTACGCCAAGCCCTTTGGCAAAAACCGGCAGCTGTTCGTCAATACGCACCAGTGAGTTCGTTGCTTCAACACACTTGGTACATTCGGAAAACTTGCTTGTCGCCCTGATACACAGGGCTGTATCGAAATGGAGTCTCATGGTTTAGGCAACATCCGCACAGAAGCTGTCAAGCTGTGCGTTGATATACTCAAAGTCACTCAGCAAAAACTCCAGTGTCAACTCGCTTCCCTCATGGTAAAGCGGCGTTCTGGACTCTTTTTTCGCATTGATGAGAAACATCGGTGCCCACTCAAGCAGGTGGTCTCGCATAAAGCCTTTTTGAATCTGAAACAGTTCGCAGATTCCCTCTTTGTCACCTGCCTCAAGCGCTTTAAGCTGTGCCTTGCAGAGCATATACATGAATTCCAATTCCACACCGATATGGTCACCGCTGACCACCCTTGCCTTTTCAAGCTCTACCCTGAAATCAAGCGCATCGTAGAGTTCAATGACAGGGTTGCCTTTACCGCTGTCGATCATCTGGTCATCACGGACATAAAAACTCTCGTAGGGAACAAGATGCATCAAAAAGAGGTTGGCGAAATCGACATTGTAATACGCCTCTATCAACTCTTTCATGCTCTTGTCATTGCGCTTCGACCAGTTTTGATAGTTGGGAAAGAGTGCGTATATCGCTTCATCACTTTCGATCGTTTTCAAAAAATCCTCATCGACTTCCTTGATCATCAAACGTGAGATCAGAGCATAAAGTGCAATGCGGTTTTCAAGATCCTGTTTTAGCGTTTCCATCATATCCCTTATGGTGTAAATTTTTGGCAACTATACCACTTTCAAGATAAATAGCACGAATAAGAAAAATATTTATCTGGAAAATAGTGTCGGATGAAGGCGGGCAGCAGGCTGCTGCCCAAATGAACACTACCCTGTAATATCTACAGAGTATGCTTTGAGTGTCAGAGGTACTGCCGGACGCTTCATGTGTACCGGACGTCTGAGCTTGTCACCTTTGGCAAGCGGTCTTGTCAGCTTGTCTCTCCAGGCCTGATAGACTTTGAAGTTATTCTCATAGTTGACATAGATATCACCAATGACATCATCCGGACCGGCTTTTTCGATGCGAACTTTCTGATGCCATGCATGGTTACCCGCAATCGGGTCAGGATGTGACGGAGCAACGGCATTCTGCCATGCACCGCTCAGACCATCCCACCAGATATTGTCGAGGTCTTTGTTGTACTCTTTGAACTGCCAGGTATCTTTACGTGCCTGCATACCTTCATTGAGCCCCTGCTTAGGCTTGAGCGTACCGATCTTGCCATCCATTGTCATGTCGTAGAGTGGAGCACCGAGACCCAGAACACCCAGTTTGTGCTCGAAGCCTGGAATCTCGACAGCATTTTTCAGCTTCCAACGACCGGCATGGTGTGAACATGCAAGTACGCCAGGCATTGTCGCTTCTGTCGGTACAGCCATCGCGATAAAGTAACCCGACTCGAGACCTGAAACAGTATCTTCAATGGTTACCTTGATCGCATCTCCACGCTTGATTCCCAGACGCTTGGCATCTGCAGTAGAGATCCATACAGGGTTGTGGTTCTGTGAAATCTCCATCAGGTGCTTGGAGTTCACTGAACGGGTATGAATGTTGTACGGCAGTCTAAATACCGTATTGAGTGCGAACTCGTTCTTGGACGGGTCAATAAAGTCATGGTGTACCTGAGTAACCAGCTGTACCATCTCTTTACGCTCTTTCGCGTTTCTCGGATAGATAGGAATAGCGAATTCAGGCCATTTCCACTCAGCAAACCATTTGGAGTAGAACTCAAGTTTACCGCTGAGTGTATGGAAGCCTTGTACGATCTTGCCGTCTACTTCCACACCGATAGGCTTTTTCCCGCCAAATACATGGTCATGGACAAGCAGTGTGCCGTATTCATCTTTTTCGACTTCACTCTCATCATACTCGTGACCGTGGGCGATGTATTTGTTCCCCTCTTTGCGGAGTGGTCTCTCCTGTGGTCTGTATACATGATCCTCTTCAAGCCAGGTACCCATATCTCTCATCATCTCGTAGTTCGGATACTTCGAATTCGGGTACTTCAGTTTCGCTGTCTTTCTGAGGTTAGGAAGCTTGTCGAATGCTGCCTGATACCACTCCGGAATGGTTACCGCACGGCTTGGATCCTCTTTGGATGCCCAGAATTTTCTGACACCGAGGCTTCCGTCAGGGTCAACATAGTGAACCATGATGTTCGCCCAGAACTCTACCTCTTCCCAGATTTCGCCAAGTCCAGCCGTCATATGTGCTTCGAGTGTCGCACGTGCCGGATCTTTCGGTTTCCAGCCAAGTTTTTCAAGTGCGACACGCAGTGCAGGGTTTTTGAAACTCAGCCATCTTGCCGGTTTTGTAGGCTCGGAAGACTGGTCGTGTCTTTCACCCGCCAGACCGACAGGAAGAACATAGTCACAGAACCAGTTGGTTTCAGACCAGGTTGGTGACAGGTTGAATGAGAGTTCGATCTTGTCTTCACGCTTCAGTGCTTCGATCCATCTGAATCCGTCCGGGTTGATCCATACAGGGTTGTACATACGCGGAATCCAGACAGCCAGCTTCTCAGGAATGTGCTTCAGACCTTTTGCTTTCCACTTCGCTCTCCACTCATCATCGAGCAGGAGGTGTGGCATGATGTGTGACATCTCGTAGGTACTGAGCGGATACTCAGGCGGCCATGCAATCTCGTTCCATACATCGACTCTTGGCGGTCTTTCGCCTGCAACTGTAGCCGCATCCCCTTTACCGTTAACAGAGATGACATGCCAGTGGTGCATACCTACACCACCGATGTTTCCGGCCATTGCACCACGCAGTGCCAGAGGGAAGAAACCGGAACGGGTATTCATCCATCCCCCTCTGTGACCGATAGTTCCGGCTCTCCAGAGGAATGTGGAAATTCTGTCACCGGCATCGATGAACATATCAAAGAGTTCGTCAAGTTTGTGACCGTAACCTTCCATTTTACACTCTTTGACAACAAACTCTTTGGTGTATGGCGAATAGATCTCTTTGAGCATCTCGATGAAACTTTCATAACTCTCATCCTGAGGTACCTGTTTCATGTAGCCTTTGGAGACCATCAGCGCAAGCTGCTCTTTGTCTTTCATCAACTGTTCCCAGTTGACCCAGTTCTTAAAGAACGCGTGGTTTACCAGGTCTTTCCCGTGAATATCTTTTTCATTCAAAATTCTGTTGGCAAGGTGCAGATAAAGCGCTGCTTCCGTACCCGGCCATACAGGAATCCAAAGATCCGCCATACCCGCAGAGTTGGACATACGAGGGTCCATAACGACCAGTTTCGCTCCCTTTTTTCTTGCATCGGCAATATAGCCTGCAGACTGCTGGAAGTAGTGACCTGCATCCGCAGCGTGAGAAGACTGGAGGAAGATCAGTTTCGCATTCGCCCAATCCGGAGAGTTTCTGTCATCGTTCACCCACTGGATGGTACCTTCACGTGCACCTGCAGAACAGATGTTGGTATGTGAGTCGTATCCGTCAAGTCCCATAGAGTGCGGAACACGGTGACCGAAACCGTTCTCGTTCGGACGACCAACATGGTACATGATCATCTTTTTGGAGACTTCATCGCCTCTTTTGAGCGTATCGTGCATCTTTTTACCGATGGTCGCCATCGCTTCGTCCCATGTGGTTCTTACCCACTTGCCTTCACCCCTTTTGGAACCCGGTGCTCTTTTAAGCGGGAAAGGAATTCTGTCCGGATCGTACATCTGTGTCTGGGTAGCATACCCTTTTGCACAGTTACGTCCGCGTGAACCGGCATGCAGCGGGTTACCCATGTATTTTTTGACGAAAAGGTCTCTTGGGTTTTTCGTTCTCTTATACTCACCGATCTCGACCCATGCAGTCAGACCACACTGTGCTTCACAGTTGGAGCAGACTGTCGGAACAAGCATAAACTCGTTGACTTTGATCCCGTCAGGGTTGTTTTCGCTTGCAACACCCTTTCTTCCTACACCTCCACGTTTCCAGTCATCACCATCAAGCTCTTTGAAACTGTCCCACTGCTCAAGCGGTGGATAGAATGAAAGGCTCTTTGGTGTGGCAGTGAAGGTCTTCTCTTCAGCCTCTGCAGGCGTCTCGACGATTGTCTCGAATACACCTGCCGCCAGTGTCACTCCGGCAACAGAGTAAGCGGTTCCCTTAAGGAAGCTTCTTCTACTCTCTATAAAATGGTTGTCTTGATTCATTGATTTTGTCATAGATACTCCTCCTTAACTCAACGGTAGCATTTGTGGGATTTTAAGCCATACATCTTTTGCCATGTACAGTCCGATCAATGCCAACAGTGCCGCAAATCTCAGCAGCGTTTTATTATCACTCTTCATGCTGCTTACAGCAAGGAAGAAAGGTACGATAAATCCAAGTACCATACCGAACCAGAACTCAGTGTTGTACTCACCGCCTGCATGCACATATGCCAGTGTCGCTTCCGCCTCAGCTGACTTGAATGAGAAGAAATACTCACCCATATACATCAGGAAGCTAAACAGCGTAGAGATCGCCAATACAAGCGCGAGATCACGTCTTGCTTCCGTACTCCATTTGCCTGATACGAAGATCAGTCCCGCAGAACCGGCCAGAAGTGCCGCCCAGATCATCTGCATAACCTCAGCTGGAGTCTGCCACAGTTCTCTTGCACTGGACTCCGCCATGATGATGGCTGTATACATTGTAACAGGGAATGCGAGGAATACAACGAACGGGAAAAGTTTTTCATAGAGCCCGCTGTTTGCTCTTGCCGCATTTGCCAATGCACAGTTCTTTCTGATATTCGGATGCGCATCAAAGAAGCCGATGACAAGTAGAATGGTTACCAGTGCCGTAAAGAGTGACGCCATCCAAGCCCCTACCGTAATGGCAGATGTCCAATGCGGATGGAGGAAAATATTGACCATTCTGTACGGCTGATGAAGATCCGTCAGCGTAAAGAGCAAAAAGATATTCAAAAATACGAATGAGATCAGCGGCATGGTCCATCTGAGATTAGGCATTTCATCTTTCTTGTGTCTGTAAAGCAAAAAGGCACCGACAATAATAACGCCTGTACCGACCGATTTAGCCCACATGTTAAGTGTAATCATCCAGCCCCAGATAATACCCGGAAGCGCGACGTCCAACGTTACAACAGCTTGTGTTGCGTGAATTCCATGTTCTACCATTAGTAACCTCCCTCTTCTTCATGAGACTCATGCGCATTATTGTCAAAGTCCACGAAACTTTTATTATCAAGATGTTCATGTGAAGTGAACGGTGCAAGGAATCTGTCGATGACACCATGGTGAGGATCACCAACATGCTCCAGGTGTGTGATATTGTTAAAGAGGTTGTAGCCCTCAAGTCTCTGCTGTGCCAGAGGATCGAGTGTCTGTGTACCGCCACCTACATAATAGTGTTTAGGTTCAGTATTTTTCTCAGGTTTACGTACCTGTACTGCACCCTGATGCTCCATAATATACTGTGAAATATGACTTGTATCATCTTCTACATCACCGAAGATGTTTGCCTGAACCGGACAGACAACCACACACGCAGGCATCATACCGCTTTCAATACGGTGTGCACAATAGGTACATTTGTCAGCGGTATTGGTCTCCGGATCCATATAGATCGCACCGTAAGGACACGCCATCATACATCCGGCACATCCGATACAGCGTGCGCTGTCAACATTGACGATCCCGTTTTCAAGATAGTGCAGTGCCGATACTGGACATATTCGCTCACACGGTGCACTTTCACAATGGTTACAGCGAAGCGGAGTAAACGATCTTGATGTATCGGGGAATGTCCCGATATCGATATATTTTACACGCAGACGCCAAGAGCCGAGTGGCACTTCGTTTTCCACTTTACAAGCCACTTCACAACCCTTACAACCCATACACAGGTTGAGGTCAACCAAGAAACCTAGTTTCATACTTCCTCCTTGAGAATTTTGTTCCTTATATCACCTATCTTTCAATAAGTATATATAATACACTTTTATTGTATTACATGAAGTGTTAACATTCAATGAGTTTGGAGGGAAAAAAATATTTTTACGGTTTTATGCGTAAAAATGTATGTTTTGGTAGCACCGAAAAAAACAGCTTCAATCATTCTCATTTATCTAATCAGAAAAATGAATGATTGATGAAAAATATCACAATTTATGATTTTTTATCGTCAGAATGGCAGGAAAGTCGGAAAGAAAAGGTTGAGCCTTCATGGAGTTTGCTCTCTATGTGCAGTTGACTTCCGTGTAACTTTAAAATGGTCTTGACAATAGAGAGCCCCAGTCCCATGGAGTTATCCCAGCTGTGTGTACCCGAACGGTAGAACTTTTTGGTCACTTTCTGAATATCCTCTTCGCTAATGCCTACACCGTGGTCACGTACCGAAACACCACAGTCGCTGGTGACCGTAACATGAATATCCTCTTTGGAATATTTCAGGGCATTTTCCATGAGGTTCTTCAGTACAACCTCTACTAAAGTTCTGTCGGCGTAAACCATGTACGTTTGTCCGTCAAGAAGAATCTGTCTGTTTTTGTACTTCTCTTCAAGTGAACGTTTCACTTCCTGTGCCAATGCATAGAGATCGAAACTGCTCTGGTGGAGGGTGGCCTGTCCGCTTTCGAATTTGTTCCAGAGGATCAAACGTCCAAGCAGCATCTCGATTTTGTTACCGTTATTGTAAATTTTTTCAAGAAACTTGTTTCTAAGTACAGGAGGGATATCCGGTTCTTCATGCAGGGTCTGCGAATAGCCCATGATTGAGGCGATAGGATTGCGAAGCTCATGGGCAATAGCAGAGATCATGTCGGCCCGCTGTCTGTTTTTGAGTTTGAGTTTGGCATTGTAACGCTGTTTGATGTTGTCACGCTTCTTTGCTTTCTTCAATGCTTTGAGAAGATTGTGGTTCATCTCTTCGAACTCTTTGGTCCAAAAATGTTTGGAAACCTCAGCGTCATCAAGGTTGTCTGGGTTTTTCAAATAGCCGTTTAGCGTATTCAATGCCTTTTGTATCTTTTTGCTGCCACGCCATATGACAAGCATAAAAAGAAACAGGCTCGCTATAACCCAGACAGAAACCATCATAATTTCCCTTCTGTCAAAACCGATCATGTACATCGTCATAAAAAACAAAGAGAGAATAAGCACGGCAGCAGTAGCAAGCCGCACTATGATGTATTTTGTAAAATGTACTTTTGAGGACATACGATTACCTGTACCTGCTTATGTAGTCGAAAAGTGGGTTACTACGTCAGAAAAAACACGGAAAAGCTGCTTGACTTCATTGATTGAAGTGTTTTCATTGGGAGCATGGATCGTATCGTTTATCACACCGAATTCAACGACATCAATGCCGTATGCACCCATAAATCGGGCATCACTTGTACCGCCTGCGGTTGAGAGTTTGGTTTCAATGCCCGTAATTTTCCTGATGCTTTGGCGCATCTGTCTTACAATTTGGGAATCATGATTGGTTACAAATGGGTACGACCCCTGGGTAAGAACCAGTTCATAGTCCATTCCCTCAAGTACCTCATCAATATGTTCTCTGACATCTTCCTGTGTTGTTTGTGTGGAATTGCGCACATTGAACATGATTTTCAGTTCACCCGGAGTGACATTCGTCACTTCCATGCCACCGCGAATATCGGTAATGACCATTTTACTCGGTGCAAAATCCTCATCACCGTCATCAAGGTGAATCCCCGCCAGACGGTGCATTACGGAGGAGACCTGGTGTACGGGATTTATAGCTTTTTCAGGATATGCTGCATGTCCCTGTTTCCCGTGTATTGTCAAATAACCGTTTATCGATCCTCTTCTGCCTATTTTGATGGCATCGCCAAAGCTCTTTTCACAGGTTGGTTCTGCCACGACACAGTAGTCCGGCAGCATACCGATATCTTTCAGATGCGCAAGCATAATCTGCGTGCCGTATGTCGCTTCGCCCTCTTCATCCGATGTCAACAGCAAAGAGAGTGTACCGTTGAAGGCTTTCGCCTCTTTGAGTGTTTGCACAAAGGCTGCTACACCGCTTTTCATATCCTGTGTGCCGCGCGCGTAGATACGTCCCTCTTTGATGACAGGGACAAACGGATCGGTATCCCACCCTTTTCCGGGAGGCACGACATCTACATGGCCGGCAAAGCACAGATGGTCTCCCTCACCGAAACGTTTATACAAAAAGAGGTTCTTCACCCCCTCTTTGTTGACGTAGACCGCTTCATACGCTTCAAGGTACTCTTCGATGAACTGTAGACTTCCTGCATCATCCGGTGTAATCGATTCGAAACTGAGCAGTTTCATGAAAAGGTCAACCACATCCATCTGCTGTTGTTCATGTTTCATAAATGGTATATCCTGTGAGTGCAAGGCAAGATCAACGCTCTATCTCTCCGCTATAGGTAACAATACCGCCATAGTGGTTGATTGCATTTTCAAAACCGTTGGAAGCGAAAACGTGTCTTACCTGCGCACTTCTGCTGCCTGTTCTACACGTAAATATAACCGGCTTTTTGTCTTTGTATTCGTTAAAAAGTGTCTCGGCCCACTCCTGAAAAGTGGACGTAGGTTTTAGCATATCGACACCTTTGATATGTCCGGCATCATACTCCATCTGCTCACGTACATCCACAAGCAGGAAGTCCGCCTCGCCGTTGGCTCTGGCGTCAAGCAGTGTCTGAAGATCACTTGATGTAATATCCGGTTTAGTCAATAATTCGTGCATAATTGTCACCTCGCTATAGAAAATAGTCGCGTATTATACCCAAATTATTTTGCTTAACTGTTCTCTTTGACAAATTCCGGTGTACAGAAGATACCGCAGTGGCATTTGCCCTCTTCAGGGATTTCTTTTTCAAGTGCAGGCGGACAGGGGCATACACGGTCATCGACACTTTTGTACTTTCCTGGTTTGTTCGGATCTTCCTCTACCATGAAACAGGGGCAGAAACGTTTGCCGTAAAGCAGTTTGTTACGTGCCAGCCCCATAATGACCCCTTCATTGACCTCTTCATTGGGATGGTACTCAAACCCAAACTGCGCACACACTTTGTCCGTAAATTTTTTGGTCTTTTCCAGCTCTTCGTGAAATTCGGGAGAACTCATATCAAGTTGTTGCATCATCAGTAATGTTCCTTTTGTCTATATGGTTTTGACTGATTGTATGTAGTTATATCTTAAACCAAATTGATATATAATAGGAAAATCCATAAAACTTTACAAACAGGTACCAAATTATGCAGATAGACCACACCCTTTTGGCAAAACTCGAAACGCTTTCCCATCTACATATCGCCGATGACAAAAAAGAGGAGGTCATGGCACAGCTGACAGAAATACTCGGTTATATCGACAACCTGAATGAACTCGATACCGATACACTAAGTCCGGCATTTTCCACTCTTGAAGGCGGCACCCCGCTTCGAGAGGACATCCCGCAAAGCAATAGTGACATTGCCGCTGATATTCTCTCCCATGCACCCCAGGTACAGGATGACTTCTTCATTGTACCTGCGATCATCGAATAGGTACCCGTGCCTATGCTGAAACTTTACGGTATCAAAAACTGCGACAGTGTCCGAAAAGCCCGAAAATATCTCGATGCACATCATATAGACTATGAATTTATCGATTTTCGGGAGAGTCCGGTTTCGGAAGAGACAATCAGGAAGTGGCTTGAAAAAACAGATCTCAAAACACTTTTGAATACACGTGGCACCACCTATCGTGTCCTCAAACTCAAGGAAAAAAATCTCACAGATGAAGAGAAAATAGGCCAGCTTGCCAAAGAGAATATGCTTATCAAACGTCCAGTCCTTGTCTTGGATGAACAAGTTATAATTGGCTATAATGAATCTGAATATTTAGAGAAACTTCACCCGTAAAGGATACCCATGGCTACATTCGATATTAAAAAACTGCTGCAGAGCGTCGTTGCACACGGTGCATCCGACCTTCACCTCGTAAGCCGTTCCGAACCGCAAATCAGACTCGACGGAAAACTCAAACCGGTCAACCTACCCAAACTCACAGGCGACGATATCGAGGAGATGGCATATTCACTCATTACCGAGAAACAGAAACAGCACTTCGAAGAGTACAATGAACTCGACTTTGCACTTCTGCTTCCGGGTATCGGCCGCTTTAGGGCTAACTACTATAGAACACTGGGTGAACCGGCAGCGGCTTTCCGTATTATTCCTATTCAGATCCCCTCACTGGACGATCTTGGCGCACCAGAAGTTTTCAAAAAGCTGGTAAAACGGGAAAAGGGGCTTATTCTTGTTACAGGACCTACCGGTTCGGGTAAATCAACTACACTTGCCGCTCTGCTTAACGAGATAAACAAGTACGAGCAGAAACACATTGTAACGGTTGAGGACCCTGTGGAATTCATACATGAGAACAATAAGGCTGTATTCTCACACCGGGAGGTCGGTGAAGATACCAGAAGTTTTGCCACTGCGCTGAAATACGCGATGCGTCAGGACCCCGATATCATCCTGATCGGGGAGATGAGGGACAAAGAGACCATCGAAGCGGCACTGACCGCGGCAGAAACGGGACACCTGGTCTTTGGTACCCTGCACACCTCCTCCGCACCAGGTACTATCAACCGTATTATCGATGTGTTCTCCGGTGATGAACAGCCGCAGATCAGAGCGATGATCTCCTCTTCTCTTGTTGCTGTTATCGCACAGTCTCTGCTGCCGAAAATAGGCGGCGGACGTATTGCCACGCATGAGATCATGATCACCAACCATGCGATTTCCAACCTTATCCGTGAAGACAAAGTCCATCAAATCTATTCACAAATGCAGTTGGGACAGGAAGACACAGGTATGCAAACCCAGACCCAGGCTCTCCTGAAATACCTCAGAGACGGGAAGATCAGCCGGGATGTTGCCCTGCAGTATGCCAATAAACCCGATGAGCTTTCCAAGGCAACCACATACTAAAGCCGGTTATCATGATTTATCGATACAATACGAAAATTCTTTAGGAAGTGAGCAGAGATGGAAAACTTTACCATGGTGAACTTTAACTATTTTGACGTAACCGTCGGTGTCATCATTCTTTTACTGGCGATAAAAGGATTTATGAACGGAGTCGTCAAAGAAGTTTTCGGACTTGCCGGGCTTATCGGAGGGGTTTATTTCGCTTCGCGCCTTGCAGGAGATGCCGCTGCCTTTATTGACAAAACTTTCATACATATTGAAAATGCCTCGTTGCTGAAGCTCATCGGATTTATGTCGGTTCTCATCATTATTTGGATGAGTGCGACTATTTTGGGAGCCATCATCTCCAAACTTACCTCGGCAAGCGGTCTAGGATTCATCGACAGAGTACTCGGATTTGTTGCAGGAGGCGGAAAGTATTTCGTTATTTTCGCTCTTATCGTAACTGCTTTGTCCAATGTAACACTAATAAAAGAAAATACCCAGAAATATGTCAAAGATTCGATTCTCTACCCTATTTTATACAAAGCGGGCTCTGCCATCATTAAAATAGATCCGTCTTCTCTTGGCCTGAATGCAGGCACACAAAAGACCACTGTGACTACCGAGAAGAATGCAACGACTGTCGAAACCTCTTCCAAAGTACAGTAAAGGACCACAATGATCACGTATGACCTCCTTCTCGAACAATTTAAAACACTCCTTAAAACCAATACCCTCAAATTCACCAAACAGCGTGAGTTGATACTGAAATTTTTGTACGAGAACAATGGTCACTATACCCCCGAAGAGATCTATATGCTACTTAAAAAGGCGCATCCTGAAGTGAATGTCGGTATTGCTACGGTTTACCGTACCCTGACGCTGCTTGAGGATTCCGGCATTGCCTCTTCCATCTCCTTTGGTACACAGGGGAAAAAATATGAGCTTGGACTAAAAAAACACCATGACCATCTTATATGCAGCCAGTGCGGTGCCATCATTGAATTTTTTGATGAGACCATTGAAAAACGTCAGGAAGAGATTGCGAAAAAATTCAATTTTCTTATGCAGGACCATACCATGAAGATCGTCGGTCTGTGTGAAAAATGCCAATCAAAACAATCATAATCATTCAAAACAAATCCAATCAATCAACAGGAGAGCACTTGATATTTGACAATCAGTATATCCAGGAACGTATCGCTAAAGCCGAACGCCTCAGAGAAGAGGGCATCAATCCTTACCCCGCAAACATTACCAAGGGCATGCCTTCAAGTGAATTTTTCGAACATTTCGCCTATATCAAAGAGCTTGACGCCGAAGAGAAGAAAGACGAAACCCAAACCGTCACGCTTACCGGGCGGATCAAATTTGTCCGTATCATGGGGAAAGCCGCTTTTGCAAAAATTGAAGACAGTGACGGACTGGTACAGATCTACTACAACCGTGACGATCTTCCCGGAGGCTACTACAATAACGTTGCCAAAAAACTCTTTGAAGTCGGTGACATCATTGAGGCAACCGGTTTCCCGTTTGTCACACAGACAGGTGAACTGACCCTGCACTGTAAAGATCTCAAAATCGTCTCCAAAGCGATCATGCCATTGCCGGAGAAGTTCCACGGTCTGACTGACCAGGAGATACGTTATCGTCAGCGCTATCTCGATATGATCATGAATCCGGAGGTTAAAGAGACGTTCATCATGCGCTCAAAAATCGTTTCGCTTGTACGGCGTTTCTTTGAAGATCACGGATTCCTGGAAGTCGAAACACCGATGATGCACCCCATCCCCGGCGGTGCGAACGCCAAACCCTTCGTAACACACCACAATGCGCTCGGTGTAGACAGATATCTGCGTATCGCACCCGAACTCTACCTCAAACGACTGACTGTCGGCGGAATGGAAGCTGTCTTCGAGATCAACCGTAATTTCCGTAACGAGGGAATGGACCAGACACACAATCCGGAGTTCACCTCCATCGAATTCTACTGGGCATACCACAACTACCATGACCTGATGAAGCTGACTGAAGAGCTCTTTGACTACATCTTCGCACAGTTGCAGTTGCCCAAAACACTACGTTACGGTGAAATGGAGATAGACTTTACCACTCCGTTTGCCAAAGTACCGTTTATTGAATCGCTTACGACCATCGGCGGCGTACCGGAGGATATCACCGGTGACAGGGGAAAGATACTCGCCTACCTTAAAGAGCATGGTGTAGAAGTGAACGAGAATCTGACACTGGGCTACCTGCAGGCAGAACTCTTCGACGAATTCGTCGAAGGAAAACTTATCAACCCCACTTTTATCACCGACTATCCTATCGATATCTCTCCGCTTTCAAGAAGAAGTGACGAAAACCCCGATATTGCAGAGCGTTTCGAGCTCTTCATGGCAGGCAAAGAGATTGCCAACGGTTTTAATGAGCTCAATGATCCGCTCGATCAGTATGAACGTTTTAAAGCACAGGCAGCAGCCAAGGAAGCGACTGGTGATGAGGAAGCTATGCATATGGATCTCGACTTTGTCCGTGCGCTTGGTCACGGCATGACCCCTACTGCCGGAGAAGGAATTGGTATTGACCGTCTGGTGATGATGCTAACAGACAACCATTCCATCCGTGATGTCATTCTCTTCCCGGCCATGAAACCCGAAGCGGCGCTTGAAGAGAAGCCGGAAAATGCCTGTAAAAAGTGCGGCAATACCAATGAAGATGAGCTCAAACCTGCCAAAAAAGGCAAAGGGTTTTTCTGTATAGATGCGGCGGCGTGCAAAAGACGTGAACAAGAGAACAAAAAGTAAAAATTGGATATAAATCCAACCATAAACCAACAAAGGAAGCAACGATGAGTTATGCAATGAAAACATTCGATCCTGAAGTTTTTGAGGCAATCGAAAACGAACTTGAAAGACAGACGAACCACCTTGAGATGATCGCATCTGAAAACTTCACCATTCCAGCCGTGATGGAAGCGATGGGATCGGTCTTTACCAACAAATATGCAGAAGGCTACCCCGGCAAACGCTACTACGGAGGGTGCGAATATGCCGACAGGGTCGAACAGCTTGCCATAGACAGAGCCTGTGAACTGTTCGGATGTGCCTATGCCAATGTGCAGCCGCACTCCGGATCTCAGGCAAACGGAGCGGTCTATGCCGCCCTGCTCAAACCTTACGATAAAATCCTCGGTATGGATCTCAGCCACGGCGGGCACCTGACACACGGCAGCAAGCCGAGTTTTTCAGGCAAAAACTACCAGAGCTTCACCTACGGGGTTGAACTTGACGGACGTATCAACTATGACAAAGTGATGGAAATCGCCAAAATCGTCCAGCCAAAGATCATTGTCTGTGGTGCTTCAGCCTATGCAAGAGAGATAGACTTTGCCAAGTTCCGGGAGATTGCCGATGCGGTCGGTGCCATCCTCTTTGCCGATATTGCACACATTGCAGGACTTGTCTGTGCCGGTGAGCACCCGAGTCCGTTCCCGTATGCCGATGTCGTTACAACTACAACCCACAAAACCCTTGCAGGACCGCGTGGCGGGATGATTATGACTAATGACGAAGAGATTGCCAAAAAGATTAACTCAGCCATCTTCCCCGGGCTTCAGGGCGGACCGCTGGTACATGTCGTCGCAGCCAAAGCGGTCGGCTTCAAGCACAACCTCTCTGACGAGTGGAAAGTCTACGCCAAACAGGTCAAAAAGAATGCTTCCGTACTCGCAGACGTACTCATCAAACGCGGGTATGATGTTGTCTCAGGCGGTACTGACAACCACCTTGTCCTTGTAAGCTTCCTCAACAAGGACTTCAGCGGAAAAGATGCCGATGCTGCACTTGGCGCGGCAGGTATCACCGTGAACAAGAACACCGTTCCGGGTGAGACACGCAGTCCCTTTGTCACTTCCGGTATCCGTATCGGTTCACCGGCACTGACAAGCCGCGGTATGAAAGAGGCGGAGTTTGAGATCATCGCCAACAAGATTGCTGATGTCCTGGACAACATCAATGACAGTGCTCTGCATGCGAAGATCAAAGAAGAGATGAAAGAACTCGCATCAAACTTTGTCATTTACGACAAACCAATCTACTAAAAAGGAGTGATCATCAAAGTATTTGACCTTGCGTTCGATACCGATCACTACTACATTAAACGTTCACGCGTTGTCGAACAGATACCGTTCGACAATCGTACTTTCTACGCAAAATTTGAACGTATCGACGAACCGCTTACCCCACTGCTTGTCACACAACACCTGAACAAACAGTATACTGTCGCTGTTCCCCTGCTCAAAAACGGACATACAAACTATCTGGTATTGGAATATAAGGGAGAGGAGTATGCACGCTTCAAATCACTTGCCGTGCACCTGTTTCATATGTCTGGTATCAGAGATTATCATATCTATCAGGGAAAAGAGAGAGAAAAAATTCAAATTTTTATTCATGTGCCCGCTCTTCCGCTTGAAGAGGCGGAAAAACAGCTTCATGCCATATCGGAGAAACTCAAAACCCGTCTTGCAAAACGCTGGAAAACACTTCCCTCAACGCAGCTTCCCGAAGCGTACAATATTGTAACACTTCCCTACAGTGAGCTACTTTGACGTATTTACCTCGTCTGTACTTTCAGGCTCTGATTTTTTTGCTTTACCGCAAAAGAGTGATGCGCGATGCTCATAAGAAGCCAGAGTCGTTTTGGCAAGCAGGTCGTCTCTCATACTTTTTTTGTATGCTTCAGCTTTTTTGGTAAAAAGCTCACACAATCGCTTGTTCTCTAAAAGTTCCTGTTTTTCACTGTCAGCCTCTTCATTAAAAAAACCGGCATTGAGCGTACTCAGTAACAACAATAGTGGAAATATCAGTTTCATACATCAACCTTTCTCATAGAATACATCTCTATGAAACTTGACGAAATTATAGAGTAAATAAGCTGTTATAATATTTAAATTATATCTTTCTTATCAATTTTACTGTTTAATGAATGACGCGTTCTCTCCCAAAACGCTGTAAAAATAACCATATCCGAAATCTTTATCGACAATGATAGTTGCCGATGCCTTGACATGATCCCCTGCTTTCAAATCGGTACTGGATGCTGTAAAGACAAGATCATCGGTTAATTTTTTTTCATCCCCTGTACCGTCACCAAGGTGTACCCAGTCACGCTTCATGATACCCCTTGAGACCTTGTACACAGATGCAACAACCGTCACTTTTTTGCCATTGAGTATCTTTCTGAAACGATGCACCTCTTCAACCGTATATACCGGCTTTTCCTTAAATCCTGTTACATTCTCATCCTCGCTGGAAACCTTTTCAATATCCGGCTGCAACAGTGTCTTCATACTCGGCATCACTGTTTTGTTATCGGGCAGATAAACCTCATTAGCAAACACGATCTCCTCAAACGTACGTCCCAGACTTTTGCTTTTAAATGACTTCATAACGGTTTTTGTGTCGTACCCGATGGTATCGCCTACCTGTACAGGTGCCTTGGCAATTGCTACCCATCGCTCTTTGCCATTTTCATTAACTCTGAGATAGTCATATCCCATCACCTCTTTTTTCTCCAATATTTTCCCGTAAGTAATCTTTTTCTGCTGTTTCATTGAATCCTGTGCAACTGCTGAAGTCTCCTTAGCGTTTAAGAGTATGCACCCCAGAAACAGTACCGTAGCCATCTTTTTGATCATCTGTCTCTCCTTGCTTTTTATCAAACTGTGTGTATTATAACTCATCCATATTAATAAATAGTGTTAATAGATTAAAATAAGTTTTATATTAACATTTACCCTGTATGATACTAACCAACGCAACACACTATAGAACAATATACAAGGGACTGACAGATGAAACGAACACTCTTTATGGGGCTGTGTACACTCAGCCTTCTTCAGGCGGAACTCTTTACGGAATACTTCAAAAACGGTGTCGTAAAATCACGTATCGAGTATAAAGACGGTACACGTACAGAGACACGTGAAGGCATCAAAGAGGGCTGGGAAAAGGTGTACTACAATACGGGAGAACTCGCCTATGAGGTAAAATACGTCAACGGAAAACGTGACGGCGAGATGCGCTGGTATGACCGAGACGGCCATCTGCTTGAAATTCTCTTCTATCAGCACGGTAAACGTCACGGACTCAACCAGCTTTTTTACAATGACGGGAAACTCAGCTCTGAAGTAACCTATCTGCTCGACAAAAAAGAAGGACCCTACAAAGAGTATTTCAGTACCGGAGAACTTGCGCTGGAAGTGAATTACACCCATGACAGAAAAGAAGGTATCCAAAAGGAGTATTACCGCAACGGCACACTCTCTTCGGAAGTGCGTTATGTAAACGGTTACAAAGAAGGTATCCAAAAATGGTACGACCGTAACGGTACGGTCATCAAACAAGAGCGTTTCAAAATGGACAGACCGGTTGAACTTATGAAAAGTCTCAAACAAAAAGAACCTGATGCAACAGAGATGCTCATGAAAAGTCTGGATTTCAACCCCAATCACCACAAGGCAAAATAAGAAAGGATATCACATGAAACAAGGCATTCTTCTCTCGAGTACCCTATGCTTCTTTTTCATATCAAGCTTGGTTGCCGATACCAAACCCTGCTACCATCCACAAGAGCATGTTGTTGAAGACAAAGCGGTCAAATCTACCTACAGGAACTGTAAACGCAACGGGATGACATGGTGGTACAATGACAAAGGCGGTATCAAGTCAAAAGTAAACTTCACCGATGGCAAAGAGGAAGGGGTGTATACCTCCTATCATGATAACGGAAAAGTGAAACTGACAGTCAACTACACCAACGGACAGAAAAACGGCATACAAAATATCTACTATGACAACGGACAGATCGGGAGCAAAGTCAACTATGTCAATGGCAGACGGGAAGGCATTATGACCGAATGGGACTACAACGGACATAAATCTTCCGAAGTGATGTACAAACATAACTACAAAGTCGGTTTGAAAAAGTACTATGACCCGCAAGGACGTGTCGTGCGTACCGAAGAGTACAAGATGGACCGCAACCCGGTAATGGTGAAATATCTTAAAGACAAACGCAAGGAAGTGGAAATAGATCTTGCCAAATATGGTCTCATACCTCCCAAAAAATAACTTCACCGATTAAACCCCATAAAATCTATATATTTTATGGGGTTTTTTCTTCTCTTCCCTCTTCTTATTATAAATATTAAATTTTTATATAAATCAATTAAACTTATGTGACAAAATAAAAAAATTTACTTATTTTCTATCATTTTTAAAGCAAACTCAATCTTTTTGATGTGAAAATAGAGCGTAATCAAATTTAAAAGGAGACTAAAAATGATTTCAACAATCTTGAAAAGTACTGTTGCAGCCTCTATGCTCGCATCAGTCACTTTTGCCTCTGCGGGCTACGACAAGAAACCTCCGTTTTCGCTTGAGGGCCTGCAGAAGACAAAAGTAGACGGCAAAGAAGCCTATCAGCCGAAAAACGACTACAACATCTTCATCAACTATGAGCTTGGAATGCACTGTGTCGGTTTTGAAATGAGCTACTGCTGTGTGATCCCTCCATACAACTCCATTCAGGCACAGGCTGTTCAGGCAGGAAGAAACGGGAAAATGCCAAAACTGCTGACACCTGAAGACAAGGTTAAACTCTACTACAACACCAGAGACAACTCATACTCTGAAGGGAACAAGATGAAATACTGGTCTGTCCCCAAAGATGTCGATGGAGACGGCCACTTCGACAGCCCGGGAGACAATGTTGCCAACTATGTCTGGGGTCACCTTTTCATCTACAAAGATCTTGAAGGTACTATTCCACAAGGTGCAAAAGACAAAGACAGACTGAGAATCGGTCATCAGATCAAAGTCAAAATCGATGCGGGTCCGTCAGGAAAATCTATGTCTGGAGGCTACCTTGAGTATGCAGGTAAAGACGGGGGCAACATCGTAATGACAGATACCCTTGTACCGCCTGTTAAAAATGTCAAGCTTGTGCTAACAGCATCACACATCTGGGATGCACTCGGACTGCCGCTGACGGCGTTTAACGACTCAACAAGAAGAGGGACCATCCGTTCTGTTACCCAGAAGGACTTCCAGCCGTTCCAGTACTCGCAGGTAGAACTGCATAGTGCATCAGGCAATGAGATTTCAGATAAAGATGGAAGACCATACCGCTACTTTGGTACCAACCCCGTTGACATCCCCAACTGTTATGCCTGTCACTCAAGAAACGGTAAAGCGGCACAGATGGCAAGGGATGAAGGAATCAAACAGTCAGACGAAGAATATAAATACTGGAAAAGTTACCCCGATGAAAGTGATTACATGGCAAGACTTTCTGAAGCTTCCATTAACATCCTCGCACTGCATGATGCACACCATGGCACAACATTCCTGAGTGATTACAAGTCGGATGCACCGGGTAACCGTCTCGGAAAAATAGGGGAAGTTAACTGTGCAGACTGTCACGGTGACAACGTATCAGGTAACCTGCAGGAGCCAAGACCGGTCGCTACAGGGTACAAAGCGGTCAAAGCAAAAACACTCACCGAAGCAATTCACGGATTCCACCTTGGTATGGTACCTATGCCTGACGGTGCAGGAAGATCACAGGCATGTCAGTCATGTCACCCAACACACTTCCAGAATCCGAACATGAACGATGACACCAACCCATTCCGTGTAACAGACAGATATGGAGAGGGAAGATTCTCCAAAGGCGATATCAGAAAATCCGGCGGCGGATGTTACGTCAGACGTGATGCACACTCCAACCCGAATGCAAAACCGCCGTTCTTCCTGAACGCTTACGGTAAATGGCAACTTGAGAATGTCTCTATGCGTGATGAACACGGCAAAAAGACCGAAGAGCTTAGAGGACTTTACTGTACGAACTGTCACAACAAAGTGGCACAGGCACTCTATGCACACGATGACATCAAGCATGACTCCAAGCAGACAGGCAAGACGCTCAGAAACAAATCGCTTAAAGAGATCATCAAAGCGGTTGCAAAAGGCGACGAGAAAAAATTTGCGGCACTGGCTGACCCTAAAACAACCGGAGACAATGAAGTACTCAAGTACTATACTGAGCACAAGTCGGCAACCCTGGTTAAGAATGTCGGTAAAAAAGGCAAACTGGATCTGAAGCCTTGGAACCATCCAAAAGGCGGAGATGTACCATATAAAGCGGCTTCTGGCGGTAATGACTGGTGGCTTGCAGCAGCAGAACCTCACTGTGCGGACTGTCACGCAGCACCGTTTGTTGAGCAGAACACGGGCGGAAAATACTTCCCGATCGATCAGCCTAACAAATATTCACTGTTCAGATACTCCAAAGCGCATGGAAGTATTGCATGTCAGACATGTCACGAGTCGACACACGGACTCTACTCTACACGTTTCGACGGCAACGAGAGAACTGTTGACGTAACGACACATGAGCAGGCACTGCAGTACTCACCGGATGGAAAATATGCCGGTCCAGTTACCTGTGCGGCATGTCACACAGTCAACAAAAACGGTGTACCTGTACAGCTTGAAGGTACCAAATATGCAAATGACTACTGGGCATCTGTTACACTCGCTCACTTCATGAGAGAGGGAGATCAGAAACTCTCAGTCAAACAACTGGTCAAGAAGTACCCTTACGATGCTTCTGCCAAAATCGTCAAAGACAGCTGGAAGTAATTCCACTGTCTTTACCCGGCATCTCTCATATAGAGATGCCTTCATTTCCTTCTCCTCTTCATAAACTTTTCTATAACATACGATAGGGTATAATAGTTCCAAAAATATCCGGAGAATTTCCCTATTATGAATGATCACAACCTTGACGACCTGATTATCGATACCGATACCCCCAAACCAAGCAAGGCAAAAGGTTTTCTTACCATTATCGCCCTTTTCATCGTGGTTCTGATCGTCGCGATCATCCTGACAAAGATTATTCTCAAAGATCCTGACGCACAGCAGGCAACACTGATTGATGAGAATACAGAGATGGTCAGTCCGGAACTCACTCTCCAAGGCGCTTCCGAGGAGGAAAAAAAGCCCGGCAATGAACTCTCCGATATGATCGCGGATGAAATGAACACGCCTGAAGAGGAGCAGCATCAGAAGAATGAGCAGACTGCCGTTTCTGAAAAAACCGTTGTCATTGACGAGAGCAAACCGGCATCTTCGGTTCAAACCAAACAGTCCACCCAGACAGCGCCTGTGACAAAAAGAGAAGAAAAAGTTGCCATTCCTTCCAGCATAGAACCAGAGACTCCCAAAAAGACTGTAACGAAAAAACCACCAGTGACAAAAGTAGTTAAAAAGACAGCCCCTGTACAGGCATCATCGACGACCTACTATGTACAGGTTGCTTCCTATTCCAAAACACCGACCCCAGACTCAAGACTGCTGAGGGTCATTCGAAAAAATGGTTACCGCTATACGATCTTTCCGTCTCATGGGATGAAAAAGGTTCTCATAGGACCATACCGCAGCAGAGCGGAAGCGGACAGAGCAATTGTACGCATCAAAGACCGCATCACCAAAGATGCCTTCGTCTTTACCAAATAGAGGCTTAAACGATGCATAAAAGTATTCTCTTCGATCAGCTCACACCTGTTGCTCTCTACGGAGAGATCAAGGCGCTTTTTCCAAATGACATTACCATGCTCTTTGAAAGTGTGGTCAATACCAGCGACGGCAATTTCTCTTTCATCACCATTGGTGCCAAAGAGCGCATTACCTACAAGAACAAAATCACCAACTACCACGATGAGAACGGTCATGCAAAAATTGTAGAGGAGGATCCATTTACCTTTCTTAAAGACTACTACGCCTCTATTGACAAGGATGCCTACAGGCAAAAATCGGAAGCACTTGGTTTCTCATTTGTTGACGGGTTCATCGGCTTTATCGCCTACGATATGGTCAAGGTCTTTGAACCCGTACTTGAAAAGAGCATGGATACCCTCCTCGACCCGCTCGACACACCGGATTTCGACATGGTACGCCCGCAGATCATCATTGCCTACTCCCACAAAAGCGCCACCCTTACACTGCTGCTTAACGATGCACGAAGAGAAGAGGACTTTCTACGTATAGAAAACCTGACACAGGAGACTTTCACACCACGGCATCTCAAACCTGTCGAACTCGACGGAGAGGGAAGCTTCAGCATTGAAGAGGAACGCTTCAAACAGTTGGTGGTAGAATCAAAAGAGCATATTCGAAGCGGCGATATCTTTCAGATTCTGCTCTCCAACCGCTATACACAAAAAGGCAAGATCGATCCGCTCAGTTTCTATCGTGTGCTGCGTTCGAAAAACCCCTCCCCCTACCTCTTTTTACTCGACTATGAAACTTTCTCCATCTGCGGTTCCAGCCCCGAAGTGATGGTACGGCTCACAGACGGAGAGATACTGCTTCGTCCGATTGCCGGAACCCGAAAACGCGGCAAAACACACGCACGGGACAAAGAACTCGAGGAGGAGATGATCAACGACCCAAAAGAGTGTGCCGAACATCTCATGCTCATTGACCTTGGACGAAACGATGTCGGACGTGTCGCCAAAACAGGCACGGTAGAAGTAACAGATATGATGCGTGTCGAACGCTACAGCCATGTCATGCATATGGTCTCCGATGTCGAAGCACTTATTCGTGACGACAAAGACATGTTCGACCTCTTTGCCGCCACCTTTACCGCCGGTACAATGACCGGTGCCCCCAAAATCAAGGCAATGGAACTGATTGCCCAGTTTGAAGGACTTAAACGCGGCTTCTACTCCGGAGCGGTAGGCTACTTCTCCTTTAACGGGAACATGGACTCCGCCATCGCCATCCGTACCTCCCTTATCAACGAAGAGGGCATCACCCTGCAGGCAGGTGCCGGTGTCGTCGCCGACTCCGTACCTGAACTGGAGTACCTGGAGGTCAAAAACAAACTCGGTGCCCTGCTGGCAACCCTCAAAGAGATGGAGAGTCTCTAAAAATGGCAAAACTCCTCTTTGCCATCTTCGGTAACCCTGTTTCCCACTCCAAATCACCGCTTATGCACAACCTCGCATTCAAAGGTTTGGGAGTTGACGGATGTTATGGCCGTTACCACCTTGAAGAGGGAAGGCAACTTAGAGAAACTTTTTTTCAGCTTGGGCTCAAAGGAGCGAATATTACCGTGCCGCACAAGGAGCATGCCTATGCAGCGTGTGATGTGCTTGACGGTTTTGCCCAAAAAGTAGGGGCTGTCAATACCATTGTCGAAAGAGAGGGGAAACTCTACGGATACAATACCGACGCACCCGGATTTCTTAAAGCTATCAGTGCGTTTGATGCCCAAAAAGTCCTCTTTCTCGGTGCAGGCGGTACTGCACGCGCAACGGCAGCCATTCTCAAAGAAGCAGGTTATGAAGTGACTATTCTCAACCGCAGTGCGGGCAGGCTGGAGTCTTTTGAAAAAGAGGGCTTTGCTGTCGCTACGTTTGAGGCATTCGACCCCCAACACTATGATCTGATCATCAATATGACCTCTGCCGGACTCGAAGATGATACATTGCCTGCTCCCAAAGAGATACTTGAGGCTGTCATACCCTCTGCGAAAGCCTGCGTGGATGTCATCTACGGCAAGGAGACTCCCTTTTTAAAACTCTCCCGCCGGTACGGCAAACCAACCAAGGACGGGAGTGATATGCTGCTTTACCAGGGGATCATCGCATTTGAATACTTTACCGACAGGCACTTTGGCTTTGAAGAGATCGAACATCACATGAAAAAGGCATTTACGCTATGAAAAAATTACTCTTTTGGCTTACACTCATTATACTTATCGTCGCTGCTTTTATCTGGACGAACATGCCCAAAATAGCACCCTACTACAAACAGCTTACCAAACCACGTGTCGGGCTCAACATAGACCTGCAGCCCAAAGAGCAGAAAGAAGCACACTTTGTCGGTTCAAGCAAGTGTAAAGAGTGCCATAAGGAGAAGTACCATGACTGGAAACACTCCATGCATTCAAAGATGATACAGGATATCAAGAAAGATTCCAATGTCATCGTAGCTGATTTTTCTAAACTTCCGGAGGATGCGGATTTCACTCTCGCGGAAGCGGTCTATACGATCGGAAGCAAGTTCAAGCAGCACTATATGATCCCGGCGAAGATCAACGGCAAGGATGATTTCAGGCTTGGCAACTATCAGTGGAACACACAGACAAACAAATGGCAGCACTTCAAGCCTTACAAATACTGGTATCACGACTCCTATCCGCATGACAACCGTCAGTTCCCCACCTCTACCACCTGTGACGGATGCCACTTTACGGGCTACATGGCGACAGGCAAGCGTGTCGAGCCTGCCATCGCATGCGAGAGCTGCCACGGACCGGGCAGCAAACACGCAGAAGATCCGGACTCCAAAGTCTTCAAAGCGAGCATGTTCGACCCTATTCGTACCAACGAGGTCTGTCTGCAGTGCCATATGCGTAACAGAGACAAGCGCATTGAGGCAGAAGGTGCTACGGCAAAAGACCTCTGGATGACCGCTACCGACTATCCAAAGGGGTATGAACCGGGAAAACCGCTTATTAGCTACAAGCTCCCCGCACCGTTCGCGCCGGACAAAGAGACAAAAGAGTTCTGGCCAAACGGTGCAGCGAAGAAAAACCGTACCCAGGGCAATGAGTATATCCATGATGCCATGTATAAACACGGTATTACCTGCATCAACTGTCACGATCCGCACAAACTGACAAATACCGCCCAAAAACCGCAGGGAAACAAGGCATGTATGAAGTGTCACAGTTTCGGTTCGGTCATCGGACCACACCAGGATACACTCGAACAGCACACACACCACAAGGCCGACTCCAAAGGCTCACAGTGTATCGAGTGTCATATGCCCAAAACGGGCAAACATACTGGGAAATCTCCACTGACGGTACGTTCACACCGTTTTGCATTTACCTACCCGGCCGAAACGAAAGCCTTCGGCATGCCGCCGGAAACAAGCGCCTGCTACGCCTGCCACAAAGACAAGTCACTCGATAGCCTGCAAAACGATCTCAAAAAGTGGGGGCAGCTCGAGTGGGAGAAACTCGAATCGCCGCAAAAGCAGTGATTTGATTTCAATTAACCTTGACGTACTATAATAGACATAAAGACGTGGAGGCAACAGCATGGTAAATATTTTAATGATCGAAGATGATCCGGAGTTTGCAGAACTTTTGGCAGAGTATCTCTCTCAGTTCGATATCAAAGTCACCAACTATGAAGATCCTTTTTTGGGACTGAGCGCAGGAGTGAAAAAATTCGATCTGGTCATCCTCGATTTGACCCTTCCTGGTATGGACGGACTTGAAGTGTGTGAAGAGCTGGTACGAAAATATGACATTCCCGTCATCATCTCTTCCGCACGCTCGGATATTAGCGACAAGGTGCAAAGCTTCGAACTGGGTGCCTATGATTATCTACCAAAGCCCTATGATCCCAAAGAGATGTATGCACGGATCATGGCTATTCTCAATCGTGTCAACAAAGGCGAAGGCAAGAGCGGTGCCGCCAATGCACCCAAAAGTGATTTTGAGATCAAGGGTGATACCATCTATTACAAAGGTGAAGCACTTAATCTCACACCGGCGGAATTTGAAGTACTCTCCCTGCTTGTAAAAAATCAGGGTATTACCCAGTCACGCGAGCAGATCATCAACTCCTCTGCAACCATGAGCATTGATTCACAGGGGAAAAGTCTCGATGTAATCATCTCCAAGATTCGCTCCAAAATAGGTGACAACAAACGCATACAGGCAGTTCGGGGTGTAGGGTACAAACTTGTTTAACCGTTTCACTTCTCTTCGCAGCAAGATCAAGCTGGTTTTCTCCATCACTCTCCTGCTGCTTGGCCTGCTCTTTATCGGTTCAATCAAATATGACCATGCAAAATATGATGAACTCAATGATGCAAGAGAACGTGCCATCGCACACTATCTGTACAACTTCTACCTCAAATACGGCAAAATAGATGAAGCCTATCTTGAATCACAGAACTTCTCGCTCATCAAAGACAAGGCGAAAGTTGTCCAGATAGAACGCTATTTCAAGGAGAAGGGCAAATACAAAAAATATGCGGTCGATACCTTCCGCTTGCAGCGTGTCATTCTCATTAACAATGACCGTTTCAAACTCTTTTTGAAAAACAAGAACAAGCCCAAGTATCCGCTCAAACGCATTATTGTCTTCACCATTGTCTTTATTTTGATCATTATGCTCTATTTCTGGGTCATACGCAGTCTCAGACCCCTGACAGAACTCAAGAACAAGATCAAATCCTTTTCTGAAGGCAACCTCAATATCCAGTGTGCCAGTGACAGACATGATGAGATCGCAGAGGTTGCCAACGAATTTGACCATGCCGTCAGGATGATACGCGAACTTTTGCAGTCACGGCAGCTCTTTTTGAGAGCGATCATGCATGAACTGAAAACCCCTATTGCCAAAGGGCGGCTAATGAGCGAAATGCTGCCCGATGAAAAAAGCAAAGCACGTATGCACAGCATCTTTGAACGGCTCAATCTGCTCATCGACGAGTTTGCCAAAATAGAGAAGATCACCTCAAAAAACTTTGAACTCAAACTCCATCCCTATAAAATGAGTGACCTTGTCGAAGCGAGTATCGACCTGCTGATGGTAGAAAACCCTTCAAGGCTCATCACCCTTGAACGTAAAAAAGACTACATTGTCAAAGCCGACTTCGAGCTCATTACCCTTGTCATCAAAAACCTGCTTGACAATGCACTCAAATACTCTACAGACAAACATGTTATTGTCCATATCGATACAGATCATCTTGAAATTCACAACAAAGGGGAAAAACTCCCGCTTCCGCTTGAAGAGTACTACAAACCTTTTCATCCGTCAAAAGGCGGTTTGGGTCTGGGACTGTACATTGTGAAAAGCATACTGGATATTCATCAAATGACGCTGACATACCGTTATGAGAACGGAGAAAATATTTTCAGTGTAAAATAGGAAAGGACAGGCATCATACAGATGCCTGTATTTCATTCATACAGCAACCTATTTAGCGCTATGTGAGATGGTATCCGAGATCATAAACGCCAGTTCAAGTGCCTGTGAAGCGTTGAGTCTTGGGTCACACTGTGTATGGTAACGGCTTGCAAGCCCCTCTTCGGTAATAGCACATGAGGTACTTCCCGTACACTCTGTAACATCATTCCCTGTCATCTCGAGATGTATACCCGCTGCAACGGTTCCCATCTCTCTGTGGATGGCGAAGAACTGCTCCACTTCCGAGAGGATGTTGGCAAAATCACGTGTTTTAAACCCTGTAGAGGATTTCTCTACATTCCCGTGCATCGGATCTATCGTCCAAACCACATTCTTGCCGGCATCACATACCACTTTAAGCAGCGGTGGATAAAGCTCTGAAATTTTACCCGCGCCCATACGCACGATCAGGTTGAGTCTGCCCTCTTCATTCTCCGGATTGAGTGCATCGATCAGCGAAAGAAGCTCGTCGGGCTGCATGCTTGGTCCCACCTTGCAGCCAATAGGATTTTGGATACCACGGAAGTACTCGATATGCGCTTCATTGAGGTCTCTCGTTCTGTCGCCTATCCAAAGCATATGTGCAGAACAGTCGTACCATTCACCTGTCTCGGTGTCCTGACGTGTCAGTGCCTCTTCATAGTTGAGCAGCAGTGCTTCATGAGAGGTGTAAAGGGTCGTTTGATGCAGCTGTGGCATTAGATCACTCGTAAGTCCGCATGCCGCCATGAATTTCATGGCATGGTCGATCTTGTCACTCAGTTCATCATAACGCTGCCCAAGCGGATTGTCCTTGATGAAGTCGAGGTTCCACTGGTGTACCTTATTCAGATCAGCTAGACCGCCGCGTGAAAAGGCACGCAGTAGGTTCAGTGTCGCCGCAGACTGGTTGTAGGCTCTGAGCATATTTTCCGCTTTCGGAACCCGCGCCTCTTCGGTAAACTCGATAGAGTTGACAATATCGCCGCGATAACTTGGCAGTTTGACACCGTCTTTCTCTTCAAAATCAGAAGAGCGCGGTTTGGCGAACTGCCCCGCGATACGTCCAACTTTGACGACCGGTTTGCCGGTAGAGTACATCAATACCATATTCATCTGAAGCATCAGCTTGAACAGGTTTTTAATATTCTGTGCATTGAAGTCGGCAAAACTTTCCGCACAGTCACCACCCTGAAGCAAAAACGCTTCACCACGGCCTGCCGCAGCAAGTTTTTCTTTCAGTCTTCTTGCTTCGCCTGCGAAGATAAGCGGCGGATAGGAGCTAAGTTCTTTCTCGACCGCTTTGAGTGCCTCTTTGTCCGGATAGGTCGGCTGCTGCTTGATGGGGAATGTTCTCCAACTGCCTGGTGTCCAACTCATGGGTTACTTCCTTCAAAATAAATTGCAAAGATTATATCTGAAAATCAATGAAACATACTTACGCTTTAGCACAGTTTCCTGAAATTGGGTTAAATTTTTTCCGTCTTATTTACTACTCACACAGTGAAGAAGGTGTGAATAACTCATATTTTTTAATAAAAGCCGAAAAATCCGGCCTAAAAAAGAAGTGGAAATTTTTTATCTTTTCACATGGTGAATAAACCGTGAATAACTCATATTAATTAATGGAGTCCCATTTGAAGGGGACTTTAGAAAACGTGTTACTTTTTTGCCACGAATGTCACAAAGTTTGCCCATTGAAATATCGTATCCACTCGCGTAAATCCCGCCTCTTTGCACATGCGGATATTCTCTTCTATGGTAAAAGGAATCAGGACATTTTCCAGCGCTTCACGCTTCTGTGCGATCTCGTATTCGCTGTAGCCCTGCTGCTTCTTGTAATCATAATAGATATCGATCATCTGCTTGTCCATTACTTTGTCCTCAAAAACAACTTTCTCGGAAAAGATGAAAAGTCCACTGTCATTCAACCCTTCATAGAGCCGTTTTACAAGTTCAAGCCGCTGCATAGGACGTATGAACTGGAGTGTGTAATTGGCGACAACGATCTCTTCATCACGGTACTGGTAGGTGAGCATATCGGCAAGTTCCAAATCAATGTCAGCCCCAAATGCCACTGTTTTCTGTCTGGCACGCTCCAGCATCGCTTCAGAGTTGTCGATGCCTTTGAGTTTGAGAGGGATCTCCGCTTTGGCATGCAGGTCTATAAGAAACTTGGCGGTAGAGGAACCAAGGTCAAGTACTTTTGTCCCAGGATGGGCTTCTTTGAGAATAAGCGATATGATCAGATGCCTTACCTCATCATAAAAAGGTACGGACCTGCTGAGCATATCATCAAACACCGATGCGACAGCTTCATCGAATTCAAATTTTTTTTCGATTTTATCCGCAAATACCTTGTCTTTGTTCATTGTCCTGCACCTGTAGATACTTCCTGAGAAAGTTTGATGTGAAAATCTGATGTGATTTTAGCATAATACTCCCCGCTTAACAATATTTTTCAACAGATATCAGTTTTTCATAGATTAAACTGATTAAGCATAATACTCCCTTTATTTATCTGCGAAATATAATATCAAAATCATTCCCTTTTGAATAGAGCTAAGAGAGAAAAAGTATAAAAACATTATAATATACTAAGTTATATAATAAATTAAACAAATAAATGGACAGGGACAGTGCAGCAGCAACTTACAGTACTCGTCGTTGATGATGACAAAATCACAACAGCCATTCTCAAAAACATGCTTGCCAGATATGCGGACCAAGTCATTGTGGCGTCCAACGGTGAGGAGGGACTCGAGCGCTTTAGAGAGTACCGTCCGGAAATTGTTCTCTCCGATATCAACATGCCCAAAATGGGTGGGTTGGAGATGGTCGAAAAAATAAGGTCTATCGATGAACATGTCAAAATCGCCATCTTTACCAACTTCGAAAACAGAGACATTCTCTTAAAGGCCATCCAGATTGGAGTAAACCAGTTCTTTTCAAAACCCTTTGAGGCGAAAACCTTTGCACAGGTCATACAGCCACTGTGTGATGATGCACTTGAGAAAAAACGTATCCAGGCAGAACTCAACAGGCATCAGAACATTCTCCATGCCATCAACGAAATGGCCCACACCTTCCTTCAGCAAAGCGACTGGAAAGCCTCTTTGTATCAGGAACTGCTGTTACTGAAGCAGGCTTCCGAAACTTCTGCCGTATTCCTGTACGAAAACAATGCGGACGCTACTGCCGCTACGCAGATTATGGCAATCACCGATACACCTCCCAAACGTAAAAAACGCTCTATTCACTATAAGAAACACTCTCTTATGCGATGGAAGAGACAGTTGGAGAAAGGCAACTATGTAAACGGCTGCTTTAGAGACTACGACCGCTCCAAACAAAAAATACTCAACGCCTACCAGATTGATTCACTGCTGGTTCTGCCTGTTTTTGTCTCCGGAAAATGGTGGGGATTCCTTGGCATTGGAAACAGCAATCGACAGGAGATGAACAAGACTGACGTGGAAATGCTAAGTACCGTTGCCTCCATCATCGGTTCTGCTATTAACAACACACAGAACATCCAGACACTTGAAATGTCTTCCGCAGTCTTTGAACATACCATGGACGGCGTACTGATTACCAATGCGGACAATCGCATTATTCATGTCAACGACGCTTTTGAAAGCATTACAGGCTACAGAGAAGATGAAGTACTCGGCAAAGATCCCAAACTACTTAAATCCGGTGCGCATGACAAACACTTTTACAAACAGATGTGGGACCAACTGACACTGAATGACTCCTGGCAAGGGGAGATCACCAACAGAAAAAAGAATGGCGAAATTTACATTGAGTGGCTCAGTATCAATGCCATACGCAACAACAAAGGAGAAGTGGAAAACCATATCGGGATCTTCTCCGATGTCACACATCAGCGAAAGGATGCACAGGAGCAGGCGTACCTGGCTACACACGATCCGCTTACAGGGCTTTCAAACAGACTTCTGTTCAATGACCGGCTCGAACATGCGATCAACCATGCCAACCGTTTTGGAAAATGTCTCTCCGTCATCTTCTGCGACCTTGACAATTTTAAACCTATCAACGATACCTATGGACACTCTATCGGTGATGCCATACTGATTGAGATCGCCAAGGGGCTTAAGCGTGTATTGAGAAAAGAAGATACCATCTGGCGTTTTGGCGGGGATGAATTTGTCATTCTTGTTGAGGAACTTCGCAGCTTTGAGTTTCTCGAGAATATACTTGCAAAAATTCAAACTATTTCCAGACAGACCTATACAATTGAGGGACATACCCTCTCTGTAGGCATGAGTATCGGTGCCTCCCTCTATCCGAATGATGCAACGACACCAAAGGCGCTACTCGATAGAGCAGATGAGGCGATGTACCGTGCCAAAAGCAGCGGCAGAAACAAAATTACATACTACCAGAACGACCCCCAGGTATACTGTACGAATACCTATGTTATTTAAGAATATCCTTGCATGCGACAATATCATCTTCTATCTGCCTCTTTAGTGCCTCAAGGGTCCCAAACTTTTTGTTCTCACGAATAAACGCATGGAATGCCAGCCAGACTTCACTGCCGCTTTCAACCTCTATGGTTTCGTCAAGCATATGTGTCTCGACAGCAAATGATCCGTCCGTTGTTACCCTGTGTCCAAGAAAACTGACACTCTTTTTCCATGTACCCCCAACCAGGGTACGTGTCGCGTAAACCCCATCTTTGGGGAGGATATACTGCATGACGTTCAGATTGACTGTCGGTACAAGTGCTTTGCCACCAAGTCCCTGCCCGCGTATGGCAGTACCGTCAATACGGTAAGTACGACCAAGAAGCCGGTTCGCCATCGTTACATTACCCTCACTTAGATATGCTCTGATGGTACGTGAATGTACAGATATACCTTCATACATCACCTCATCGACCACATGCACCTCGCCCGAAAAATATTGCTTCAGAACAGCGGCATTTCCCGATTTTTCTTTACCGAACGCAAAATCATATCCAACCACAATTGTCTCCAACTGCGGGAAGTCCTCCTCAAGTACGGCAACAAACGCTTCCGGTGAGAGTGCGCGTATTTTGTCGAAATGGTAAAAAAAACAGGGTTTCTCTACATAGAGCGAACGTTTCCACCCCGGCGTAAGGTATCCGCCGTTACGCTCTATGACAACTACCGCTTCTACCTGTGATATCAGTTTCTGATGGGCGATATGCATGCCGTCAAAAGAACCGATGGCAATAGATCGAATGCTATTGGTGTATTTCAATGTCAATTTCCCATTTTAATTTTTAATTTTTCAAAATGATAGAGGTATTCCTGATTGCCCTCTTTGCCCGTTATTTTTGAGAGGCTTTGCGCCTTCTCTTTCCAGCCAAGCTTTTTGGCATAGGCTTCAAAGGCTTCCTTGCGCCGGGCTATGGCATCACTGTCCTGTACCACCCCTCTGCTGTCGCGTTTTACCTCTCTGCCCACTTCAAACTGCGGCTTGTAAAGGATGACAATATCCCCTCCTTCTGCCGTAAGACGGTCAATATCGTCAATAATCTGCAAAATGGAGATGAAAGAGACATCACACGTTACCACTTCGTACCCCTCTGCCGACTCGAAGTCCCTTATGTCCGTCTCCTCATATATACTGACACGCGTATCATTTCGCAAAGAGGTATGCAGCTGGTCGGAACCTACATCGACACAATGGAGAGAAGAGACTCCGTTTTCAAGGACTATCTGCGCAAAACCGCCCGTAGAGGAACCTATGTCCAGTGCCCTTTTAGCGTGCATATCTACAGCATGCTCCGTCAAAAAGGCTTCGAGTTTGCGTGCTGCACGCGAAACGTAAAACTTCGCATCCTCAACTTCGACAATCGTATTGGCGTCAATCTTCACGGAAGGCTTTGCCTTTTTTCCGTTCACATGAACCTGTCCGGCCCTGATTGCTTCCAACGCACGGTTCCGGCTTTCAAAGTAACCCTCCTCTACAAGGTATTTGTCAAGTCTCATGATTCTCTTTTTTATGGTTGTTTTCTGTCCGTATTTTACCCAAATCCCGAGAAAGAATTCTTGTTTAGCCAAGAACACACATTATTGCAACCTGTATTGCATTTTCATTCACCAAATTGTTCTATAATATGAATAGAACATATTAATTGAAGAAGGAGTCAATCATGCCAAAAAAAATCAAAGTGAATGATACAATCATCGTTACAAGTCTGGGAGAGATGAAAGTCTACAAAGCAGAGCCTCGTACGCTGGAAGCAGAAGCGGGTCTCAAAGAGCATGAAGTCAAACTTGATCTGGTAACGGCCAAAGACTATATTGACGCACACAAAAAGCTGCATGAAATCGTTACCGATGAGGCGGGACGCTTCAAAGGCGGTATTGCCGAAGAGCACAACCTAGAAGAGGAGATACAAAAACGTATCATTCAGGATATTGCCAACGACATCAATGAAACTGCTGCACGGGCGGAAGGCAGAATCTACCTCTCTGTCCCCGAGCATATTGAAAAAAGTGTCGACTCGCTGCTTGCACCCGACACAAAAGCGAAAATCGTCAAGATACTGAAAAAGGACTATGTTAAAACCGACAAAGAGGCGCTTCTCTCACTTTTTAACGAAGCGTAATCAGCCTGCTTCAACCATTGCCTGCATCTGCTCCTCTGTCAATGTAGGCACCCCAAGGCTCTCGGCCTTGGTCAGTTTACTGCCGGCATCTTCCCCGTAAATGACAAAATCGGTCTTTTTGCTTACCGAACCGCTTACTTTTGCACCCAGATTCTCCAGCATGGTTTTTATCTCCCCCCTCGGACGACTCATGGTGCCGGTGAGTACGACTGTTTTGCCCTTAAACGGATTTTCTGCTGCCTCGACCTTTTTTTCCACCGTAGGCTGAATAATCTCAAAGAGTTTGAGTACTTTTTGTCGGTTTACCCGCATGAATTCCAGCAGTGAATTTGCCATCTCTTCACCGATACCGTCAATTGCCACGATCTCCTCAAAAGTCGCATCGACAATCCCCAGCCCGAAATGTTCTGCCAGTGCCTTGCTTGCCACTTCACCAATGTGTTCAATACCCAGTGCATTGATCAAACGGTGAAGCGGTGCACCTTTGGTCGCGGCAATGGCATTGAGAAGTTTGTTGATCTTCTTCTCTTTAAACCCCTCAAGGTCTGCCAGATCGTCATAGGTGAGGCTGTAAAGGTCGAGCATATCATGTATCTTCCCGCTCTTTACCAGCTGTTCGACAATCTTGCTGCCAAGCCCGTCAATATTCATACACCCCTTTTTGGCAAAGTGAATGATGGCATTGATGACCCTGTCCGGACAGGAGAGGTTCTGACACTTGATCAGTGCCCCCTCATCGAGCAGTTCACTGCCGCAGGTCGGACAGTGTGTCGGACGATTGATCGGCTTCTCGTTACCACTGCGCCGATCGGTCAGTACCTTGGTAATCTTGGGAATCACATCGCCGCTGCGTATGATGATGACATAGTCGCCTATGCGGATATCCATCCGTTCTATCTCATCGAAGTTGTGCAGTGTCGCACGACTGACCATCGCCCCTTCGATATTGACCGGTTCTATCTCTGCAACGGGTGTGATGACGCCGGTACGCCCGACCTGCAGCGTCACATCGAGCAGTTTGGTTACCTTTTCTACAGCCGGGAACTTGTAGGCGCACATCCATTTGGGAAACTTCACCGTATAGCCAAACTGCTCCTCTTTCTCTATGTCGTCTACCTTGATGACCATACCGTCCATCATCATAGGGATCTCGTCACGCTTGGAGATGAGAAACCGGTAAAACGCTTCTATCTCATCGAGTGTCCGACACGGTTTTTCAAACGGCGGACGCAAAAACCCAAGATCATAAATAAAGTGCATTTTTTCGGAAAGCTTTGCCTGAGGCAGACTATTCTCACCTACACCCCACGGGTAGAAAACCAGTCTCCGTTTTGCCGTAACGGAAGAGTCCAGCTGACGCAGGCTGCCCGCAGCGGCATTGCGTGGATTGGCAAAAGGGGGTTCTCCCTCTTTCAAACGCTCGGCATTGATCTTCTCGAAATCCTCTTTTCGTATGACCACTTCCCCGCGTATCTCAATAAGCTCCCGATAGTCGATGCGCAGCGGTACGGAACGAATGGTACGGACATTGACCGTCACATCTTCCCCCACAACCCCGTCTCCCCGGGTAATGGCACGCACAAGTTTCCCGTTCTCATAGAGCAGGTTCATACTCGCCCCGTCAAACTTCGGTTCACAAAAGTAGTCACATGTGCCTACATTTTTTTCAACCCGTGCAAGCCACTCACGCACCTCTTCGGTCGTAAAGACATCCTCCATACTCCACATCCGCTTGATGTGTCTGGCTTTGGTAAATCCTTCAAGTACCACACCGCCTACACGCTGGGTGGGCGAATCGTCACGTACTTTGTCAGGATGTGCCTCTTCGTAGGCAAGCACCTCATGGTAGAGTCTGTCATACTCTTCATCCGTAGCAATGGGATTGTCCTCTACATAGTAGGCATATGCCCATTTTTTAAGCGTTTCTACGTTTTGGTTGTATTCTGTTTCTGTCATAGGTACATATATCCGTTTGGTAAAATAATAAATAGGTGTAATAGTAACATTTTATCTGTTATGGACACTTCTATGCATCGCTTCCCACACTGCAAGCGCCTGAGTGTGCTCCGCCACATCGTGACAACGCACAATACTCGCCCCCTCCTCCACTGCCTTGAGATGAATCGCCAATGTTCCCGGAAGCCGCTCCTCCACACCTGTCGGGATAATCTTGTCGATCATCGATTTTCGACTCGCACCGATGAGCACTTCACAGCCAAAATGGGTGAAGTGTCTGAGGTTTTTAAGCAGTGTAAGGTTGTGTTCAAGCGTTTTTCCAAAACCTATGCCCACATCGAGAATGATCTGCTCTCTTGAAAGTCCTAACGCTTCGCACTTTGCAATGCGCTCCTCAAAAAAACGGCTCACTTCTGCCGTCACATCCCCATAGTGAGGATTTTTCTGCATCGTCTGCGGCGTACCCTGCATATGCATGATGCAGTACTTCGCGCTATATTCTGCCGCCAACTCCACCAACCGCTCATCTGCTGCACCGGTGATGTCGTTGACAAGCCCAAAGCCGCTTTGCAGTGCATACGCAACCACAGAAGGTGCATAACTGTCAATGGAGAAAAGCACCTTTTCATACAGCCTGGAAGCGTGAATGGCATCACAGATCGGTTTGATACGCTGCAGCTCCTCTGCTTCACTGACCGGCTCGGCACCCGGACGTGAAGAGACAGCCCCAATGTCAATAATCTGCGCACCCTCTTTTATCATCGCTTCGACACGCCCGATGGCATCCTCATTCTGAAAACGGCTGCCGCTGTAGAAGCTGTCGTCGTTGGCGTTGAGCACACCCATAATACGCAACGGATACGCTTTGTGAAGCAGAAACGCTTTGAGCTGCTGTGCCAGCTTTTTGAGTCCAAACGGCTGCGCCAGCTCCTTGCGTGAAAGAATCTCAATATGTTTTCGTGTCCCTATCAGAATGCAGTCGTAATGCTCTTTTTCGCAGGTAATCACCCCGCCGGGTACGGCAAGCTCCGCACCGATGCTGAGAGCATCCTGTTTGAGAATATTGGCCGCAGGGGTACGCAGGTCTTTGATGTAAAAGTACATCAGCTCCATCTTTTTTGCCATGATGGAGACACCGCCACTCTCTACACCAAGTTGTTTGAGGGCTGCCTTTTTATCGGAAACGGTTCCCAGTCTGTAAAGCTGCATCCAACACTCTTTAGACGACACTCTTTTTGAAAAAATCACTTGGGATCAGTACGAGAGCCAGAAACACTACAAGATTAAACAGCTCCGTGACAATACTGCCGGTTGATGCATTGGCACTGAACGCTGCCTGGGTAGCCATCTCCGTACCGCCGACAACGGTAGAAGCAATCTCCATCTGCTGCGCAGGAAAAAGGAGATTCAGCAATACAGATACAACAATAAGCCCGGCAATCGTCCACCATGCCGGCAGCCCCATATCCCGGATGCGTTTTGCCATAATATTAATCTGTGCGGCCAGAATCATCAGCATCACAACAAATATCCCTGCCAGCACCAGCCAGCCCATATTGTTGACAAAAAGTGTGATCATGGCTTCCATGCTCATCTCCGGTGTTGCTCCTATCAGCAAGACACTGCCCACCATGATCACCGTTGCCAAAAAGATTAAAAGCAAATAGTACCCAAGGTACTGAAGGCGTTTTAAACGCCCGTCGGTCCACTCTTTAAAATATACAGTCCACATTGCAATATCCCTACCTATGAGAATTTTATATGGTCATTATACCCAAATCCCGAAATAGCATTCTTGCAATCTTTGCAATGCTCGTATATGTGGAGTTTGTTTCATGTTTGAGGTGCACCCGTAGGTGCGGTGATGGACATGAAGCGAAGCCCATGAATGCGATGATTATGAAGAGTGCCGAATGTCTATTTCGGGATTTGGGTTATAGTACAAATGGATTAATGCTACCGCTTTTTACGGGCAAGCAGTTTCAAAAGCAGTGTGTTTAGCACGAACTGCGGTGGAGAGCCGACATCGAGGGCGACAAAGGAGTCGGAAAAAAGAGTCAGTGTCTTTTCGTCGAGATTGAACCTGCCCGAACGCATCGCCTCTTTGCTGATACGTTCGACAATACGCTTCATGGTTTTGGCATCGGTACGTTTATGCTCCTGCACAAAGGCATAGACAGTGGAAAGGCTAAGCTGGGAGACATCGAGCCCGAAAGACTCCTCATCAATCTCTTCGGAAAGCACATTGACCGGCAGTCTCGAGCGGATAGTAGCAAGAATGGTCGCTTTGGAGGGGGTGATGAGAATGAACTCCTTTTTCGGAGGCGGCTCTTCAATCACTTTAAGGAGTTTGTTCTGTACAATGGGAGAGAAGCTCTTTGCCGCAAGAATGATCACTGTTGTCGCTTCGCTTGCCATATAGGCTTTCTCTATGGCAAGTCTGGCATCTTCGACTTTAAATGCATCATCTTTGGGGTCAAGCTTGACGATCTCTACAAACTGCTCCTTCTGTCGCAATGCTTTGAGCGCTGCGATGGTACCTTCGATATCGCTGCTGATGAGCACCTGGCTTTGCAATCTCATGTTAGTGCTCCAAATCGAGTTCTCCAAAGAGTGCCTCTGAGAGTGTCATGTCGAAAAGCTTGTAGAGTTGAATCAGTTTGATGTCAAGCTGCTCGTCACTGCTGCGCAGCGCGAAACTGTTCTCTACCTCCTCATCCATGATCCAAAGAAAACTCTCATCACCGCGATAAGCAAGTTTGGTAAGAGGATAATCCCCCTTGCCGATATACCAGATGAAATAACCGTTGGGAAAAGAGATCTCAAGCATATCCTCAAGCAGCTGAAGTTCCTGTGTCGAAGAGAGCGATCCGACATTGGGAAAGACCTTTGGCAACGGAAAAACCGGAAGAAGCGGTCTGTTCTTTGAAAGCGCATTGACATTCTCGAGAATATATTTGCCAAACCATCTGCGTGGCACATCCGTCATCAGCAGTACCGTTTTGCCTTCAAGCATTTGCCTTACCGCACTCTTGACAAGCGGTGCCCACTCATAGCGGTGCTCTTCCATCCAGGAGAAACAGTCCTCCTGCCGGATGGTCTCAAGCGTCCACTTCAGAAGCTGCTGCATAACCTGCTACTTGTCCAGCTCGTATGCGTCATGCAGCGTACGGATGGCAAGCTCTCCATACTTTTCGTCAATAATCATGGAGACTTTAATCTCCGATGTAGAGATCATCTGAATATTGATGTTGTTGTCCGCCAGTGCGCTAAAGGCTTTGGCAGCCACACCCGAATGCGACTTCATCCCGACACCGACAACGGAAACTTTGCAGACATTCTCATCGTAATCGGCTCCCTCTATATCGTGATCGAATGTTGCGACCACGCTCTTGGCATGATCAAGCTCGCTCTGGGGTACCGTAAACCCGAGATTGGTCTTTCCGTCCGTTCCCACATTCTGAATGATCATATCGACATTGATATTCTCTTCAGCCAGTTTGTTGAAGATTTCCGCGGCGATCCCGGGTCTGTCCACAACACCTCTAAGGGTTACACGCGCCTGATTTTTGTCCAGTACCACACCACTCACCAATACCTCTTCCATTGTATCACTCTCCTCTGTAATTAATGTGCCTTCATTCTCTGTAAAACTGCTTTTGGCATAAAGTTTTACACCCAGTTTCTTCGCCAGTTCCACCGAACGGTTCTGAAGTACTTTCGCTCCGAGGCTCGACATCTCCAGCATCTCATCGTAACTGATGGTATCGAGTTTCTTCGCTTTGGGCTCGATGCGCGGATCGGTCGTATAGATGCCGTCGACATCACTGTATATCTCACACTGGTCCGCATGCAGCGCACCTGCAAGCGCTACGGCTGAAAGGTCCGATCCGCCGCGCCCCAAAGTCGTCACCTGTCCGTTTTTGTTGACGCCCTGAAACCCCGCGACAATGACAATTTTTCCCTCTTTAATGGCATTTTGCATCGCTGTCGGGTCGATTTTTTCGATACGCGCATAGGTGTGAATGTCATCCGTGACAATCCCTGCCTGACGGCCGGTCATTGCGACGGCATCATACCCTTTTGCCTGAAGGGCTATGGAGAGCAGTGCCGCAGTGACACGCTCGCCCGAACTAAGCAGCATATCCATCTCTTTTTTGGCAGGATTTTTGCTAAAATGCTCGGCATACCCGATGAGCTTGTTGGTCTCACCGCTCATTGCAGAGACAACCACCACCAGGTCTTTGCCCTCATCCCTTGCCTTTGCCACACGGTTTGCGACATTTTCAATGCGGTCAAGGTCACCGACACTCGTACCGCCGTATTTTTGTACTACTAACATTCTAAATCAGCCCTTCCTGTATAAAATAGTCGATCACTTTTCGGTAAACCTTCCGTTTGAAGTAGGTCACCTTTTTAAACAATTCGTCGTACGTTACAAACTCATACTCTTCAAATTCCGGTATCTCGTACGCATTGAGGTCTATTTGGGCATCCTCTTTCAGACGTACCAGAAAATATTTCTGCGTCTGGCCGTCAAAAGGATAGCACTTGCCCCGTGCCACTCCGGGAAAATCGTAGGTAATCCACTCGGGGTACTCTCCGAGTATCTCCACATTGTTGCACCCGATCTCCTCAAACAGCTCGCGTTTGAGTGCCTCTTCGGGTGTTTCTCCCTCGTCTATGCCCCCCTGCGGGAACTGCCATGCGTTTTTAATATCACTCCTGTGTGCGACAAAAAATTCGCACTTTTCCGGATATTTTGAAGAGAGTATGACTGCAGCGACATTCGGGCGATAACGCTTTTTTTTCTGCATACTGAACCACTCATCTTCGGTAATTTTAAAAAGAAGTCTATCATCAAACTTCCATCATTCATTTAGAGACATGCTCGTAAATTTCTGATATTATTCTATCTAAATTACGATTACAGCCATTTGAAAAAGGGAATTTTTGTTAGCCTATATTCACATCCCCTATTGCGACTCCAAGTGCCACTACTGTGCCTTCAACTCCTATGTCGACAAGTTCGATACACGCAAAGCCTACATGGCAGCCCTCAAAGTACAGCTCGCCCATGAACTGGAACGTTTCGAAGCCACTCCTGAGAGTATCGAAACACTCTTTATCGGCGGCGGCACGCCCTCTACGGTCGATCCGGCACTCTATGCACCGATCTTTGAGCTGCTCTCTCCCTATCTACAGCCGAATGCGGAGATCACCATCGAAGCCAACCCCAACTCCGCCTCCCGATCATGGCTTGAAGGCATGCATGCACTCGGTGTCAACCGTGTCAGCTTCGGTGTACAGAGCTTCGATGCTGCCAAACTCAAAGCACTCAACCGTGCACACTCTCCTTCACAGGCTGTCACGGCCATTGAGACGGCACACGAGATCGGCTACAAACACCTCTCTTTGGATCTGATATACAACTACCGAGGAGACGATGAAACGCTTCTTGCCTCAGATATCGCACAGGCCTTTGTCCTGCCAATCAATCACCTCTCCGCCTACGAACTCACGATCGAAAAACACACTACTTTTGCCGCTACCCCACAAGTACGTCAGGAGGATGAGAATCTCGCCTTTTTTGTCGCCGAAAAGATCAGAGAAAGGGGATTTGAACAATACGAGATCTCCAACTTCGGCAGCTACCAGAGCCGTCACAACAAAGGGTACTGGGAACTCAAAAACTACATCGGTGCGGGAGCGGGAGCGGTAGGGTTTTTCAAAGACCGCCGCTTCTATCCGGCAAGTGATATTGATCACTATATTGCCTCTCCCCTTCACATCACTGAGGAGCATCTCAGCACAGACGCCCTGCTGACAGAAAAGATCTTTCTGGGACTGCGCAGCCGTATCGGCATTGCAAAATCAATACTTCCCGAAGCGTATTTCAAACGTGCCCTGCTTCTTTTCGAAGAAGAGAAACTCACCCAAAACGACACACACTTTTTCAACCCCAACCTCTTTCTCGCCGATGCACTTGCGCTCTTTATATTGGGGTAGATACACTATTTTCGCAATGGCTGATACAGTTTGTATGATATTTGTTTACTGGTTCCCACGTTGAACGTGGGAATCCATACATCCTATAGCAATGCAATATAAATGCACACTCCCCACGCAAAGCAAACGAGGAGAGAACAAACAATTAGCCAGACATTTTTTGTCTGGCTTTAATAAGCAAATTCTTGCGACCAGTAATTCCCAACTTGTGCCATTCCGACATATTTTTGATAACCACTCATTATACTAATACAATGTCCGGGGCTATTGAGCCAGTCCATAATAGCCATTTCTAAATTGTTATGCGAACCGGTTGCATAAAGCACATTCTCTGATACGCTGGATATGACTCGATAACCATTTGTTACGATTCGCTGATATGCATTGCTTGGTGCATTAAGACCGTTTACCTTATAAGTCCAATCCGTATCGGTTCCGCTGCCTTCGTGTGTCATTTTGTTGTTGGCAGCCATATCCTGAGAGTGTTCGTATGCCGCATGATAAAGCTCATCGTTCCACTGCAATGGCGGTGCAGATGGCATATATTTGTCACCACAGTATCTATCCTGTGCTCTCGCATTATTGATTGCTTCAAGATACCGTGCTTTTGTTCCCTCGTCTATTGGAGGTGCGGGATAAGGATTTACGGCAATACCCATAGAGGTTCCGTTATCTCTTTCATTATCCGAGCTGCCACCGCCGCATCCGTTCAGCACCATAGCACAAGCGAACACAGATGCTAATGCTGCCTTTTTTAATACTGTTGTTTTCATTGTTTTTCTCCTTTTTGTTTAAGTATGTGCAATCATAACAAGTAAGCCTGACTAAAATCAACTTATCCTCCTCCTGTTTTAGCAACAAAAAAGTAAAATACACTTGCATATTTATGCTATAATCATTTCAGAAGGATGACTATTGGCTTATATCTATAGGGTACATGCTATTGAAAGAATGTTTCAACGCAATATTTCTGATAAAGATGTTGAAATGTGTATAAAGTATGGTGAAATGATTGAATCTTATGAAGATGATAAGCCGTACCCATCTTTTTTGGTACTTCACTATATAGATGCCAAACCTTTACATGTTGTTTATGCATGTGATGAAAATCAAAATATGATTATCATCACTGCCTATAGACCCAATAAAGAAAAGTGGCAAGATGATTTTAAAACGAGGAAAAACGCATGAAATGTATGATTTGCAAGCATGGTCAAACAATTGATGGTTTTACTACTGTTACGTTAGAAAAAGATGGTGCAACCATTGTATTCCAAAAAGTACCTGCACTTGTATGTGATAACTGTGGTGAGAAATATGTAGACGGCAATACCACAAGTGCTTTATTGGAAGAAGCAAATGCTATTATTGCCAGAGGTGCAAAAGTGGATATTCGTGAGTTTGGATTGGTTGCATAAGAGTTAGGAATGGAACATTATTTACGGAACCAAAGTCCCTACTCCAGAAAAATGATGGTTCCTGCACAGGGTCTGCACGTATTGGCCTAATACACAAACCACAGACCAACTTATCTGTCATCACTAGATCATACCATTTTGTCGGTGGCTAATGCATCTTTCGGGATTGATGTGCTAAAATACAGCAATTTATTATGAAGGCGTGTAATGTTTGGCATCGGATTTACCGAATTACTTCTTATTGCGATCATTGCCATCCTCTTTCTCGGACCCGACAAGCTCCCGGAAGCGATGGTGCAGATCGCCAAATTTTTCAAAAGCGTCAAGAAAACCGTCAACGAGGCAAAAAGCTCCCTTGAAGAGGAGATGCGCATTGCCGACCTCAAAGAAGAGGCACTCAGCTACAAACAGCAGCTTGACAGTGCCACCAGCGAACTGCAGGGCTTCAAGAACATCTCCATGGACGACATTTTGGACGAACCCGCCCTCCCTGAGCATACATCTTCAAAAACCGCCAAACCAAGCCCCTATGCGGATGATCCTGCCCCTGCCACTCAGGTAGAACCTAAAATGGAGAGTATTACCCTGAAGAAAAAAGAGAAGAAATTCATCACCTCAGAAGAGGAGCTTGAAAACAAACCAAAAAGCGAGGATGATGCCTGATGTTTGAAGAGTTGCGTCCCCACCTTGCCGAGCTTAGAAAGCGCCTCGGGCTTTCGGTTCTTTCCGTATTTATCGCTTTTATAGTAACCTTCACTTTTCACAATACGATCCTTACATGGATCACCCAGCCGCTCAACGATGCCCTGACACAGGTCGGACGCATCATCGAATCGCAAAGCAAAACGACCTGGAAAATGAAGGAGACGGAGCAGAACCTTACACGCAAACTCCCCTCCAAAAGTGCACAGAAACTGAATGAAACACTTTCAAGGGCCGCCCAGAAAGCGGACAGCCAGCTCGCGCCCCTGCTGCAAAGTGCCGCAGATGCCGCAAAAGAGCTGACCCTTCTCCTTAAAAATATGGAGAACAACAGCTCCAACGGACTCTCGCCACACAACACCTTCAATGGGCAGATCACCACCCATCAGGTTGGCGGGGCGTTCTTTGTCGCACTAAAGGTCTCCTTCTTTGCCGCACTGCTCCTGGCTATGCCTTTCATTCTCTACCAGCTCTGGCTCTTTGTCGCACCGGGACTTTACAGCCATGAGAAAAAGATGGTACTGCCGTTTGTCATTGGCGGATCGGTCATGTTCCTTCTGGGAGTACTCTTTGCCTACTACATCGTCACACCGTTCGGGTTCCAGTTCCTCATCACGTTCGGATCGTTCCTCTACACCCCGCTGATCAACATCGAAGACTATGTCGGCTTCTTCACCAAAATCATGATGGGCTTCGGGCTTGCGTTTGAACTACCGGTATTTGCCTACTTTCTCGCCCTGCTGGGGCTGGTGACCGACCGCACGCTCAAAGACTTCTTCAAATATGCCATTGTCATCATCTTCCTCATCGCCGCCCTGCTGACACCGCCGGATATCCTCACCCAGCTGCTCATGGCGGCACCGCTGGTCATTCTCTACGGGGTTTCCATTCTCATCGTCGCAGCGGTCAATCCGGAAAAACCCGACGAAGACGAAGAGGAAGCAGACAGTGATGCTTCGCAGAAGGCATAGATGTCTACAGAAGAACTGCTGACGCAAAGCTATGACTATACGCTGCCTCCTGAGCTGATCGCCTCCTCACCGGTCTACCCCAGAGACAGTGCCAAACTGCTTGTCTATGACCGGCAAACCGACACCCTCACCCATACAACGTTTCGGCATCTCCTTGAACATCTGCCCGAATGTGATGTTTTTCTAAATGACACACGTGTCATCAAAGCGCGCATTTTCGGACAGAAAGCCAGCGGCGGAAAAGTAGAACTGCTCTTTAACAAAGCACTCGATGCATACCGTGCGCTGGTGATGATACGCGGAAGGGTACGGGAAGGCACGCAGCTCTTTTTCGACAAAGGGCTTGTCGCTACCGTAGAGGCACTCAACGATGACGGATCTCGCATTGTCACTTTTGCACAGGAGAGTACCCCTGTACGCTTTGAGACACTCGTAACGCTGCTCGATGAGATAGGGCATATTCCTCTTCCGCCGTACATGCAAAGAGAGGACAGAGAAGAGGACGAGAGAGACTACCAGACGCTTTTTGCCAAAGAGGCGGGGGCTGTCGCTGCACCTACAGCTTCGCTGCACTTTACACCGGAACTCTTCGAGGCGCTCAAAGCTTCACACCCCACCCATACACTGACCCTGCACGTGGGCGCTGGTACCTTCAAACCTGTCGAAGCGGAGCATATTCTTGATCATCCGATGCATTCGGAGTATTTTCACATACCCAAAAGCGCTGCGGCCGTGCTAGATAGCGATACCCCTCTGCTTGCCGTAGGTACCACCGTTACGCGTACCATCGAGTACTATGCCAGAACAGGAAAGACCGAAGGGGAGTGCGACCTTTTTCTCAACCCGCACAACCCGCCCCGCCGCGTTACCCATCTGCTCACCAATTTTCATTTGCCCAAAAGTACGCTCATCATGCTTGTAAGTGCCTTTGTTGGAAGAGAAAAAACGTTAGAATTATATAAAGAGGCAATCGATAGACAATACCGGTTTTTCTCATACGGGGATGCCATGCTCATCCTCTAGGCATATCTCGGGATTTGCTTCCAGGCCAAAGGAGATAACTTGATACGAATGTTCTTTCTTGGCAGTCTCATGCTCCTTTTTCTAAATGGCTGTGCCGAAAAAAAACCCTATGCCTACCCCAACTACGACATCATCAAACCCCAGCCGGTGTGCAAACCAAACCGCGAGAACATACAGAAACTGCTCGACTCCTATCTGGGCAAACCCTATGTCTGGGCAGAAGAGGGTCCCTACGCCTTCGACTGTTCGGGACTGACATACAACATTTACGGGAAAATGGGTGTTGAGATCCCCCGTACAGCCTCGGAGCAGGCCAAGGTAGGCAAAAAGGTTTCCTTCAAAGAGCTTGCCTACGGCGACCTCATTTTCTTCGGTTCGACCAACAAACGAAGCAAACGTATCAACCATGTGGGTATCTATCTCGGTAACGGCTGGTTCGCTGAAGCAAGCAGCAAAAAACGCAAAGTGGTACTGACCAATTTTGAAGAAGAACCCAAATATATGCGGCGCATCAAAGTATGCAAACGATACCTCAGCAAAGATGCGCGTAAACGCTACATGCAGTGCGATGCGCCGTTGAAAGAGATGGCCGTTACCGATATGCGTTATACAACACCATGGACACCGGACAAAGGGCTGCCCAAACGGGCAGTCCCAAGGTAAGAGGCAGACATATGAAACAGATAGTGATATTTTCTCTGCTTGGCATGGCAGCAGTTATGCTCATGACCGGCTGCAAGCCCTCACCCTACCCCAAACATCCGAACTACGAAATCAAAAAACCGGAAGTACGCTACGCACCGGACAGGGAAAATCTTGCAAAGATGGTCAAACAGCTTCAGGGAAGTCCCTATGTCTGGGCGGAAGAGGGGCCAAACTACTTCGACTGCTCCGGTTTTACCTACTATCTCTACGGCAGTATGGGCATTGAAATACCCCGTGTGGCAAGAGAACAGGCAAAGGTCGGAAAACGCATCAAGGTAGAAGAGCTGCAGTACGGTGACCTTATCTTTTTCGCTACCGACAGACACCATCCGAGAAAAATAACCCATGTGGGTATGTACCTTGGTGACGGATGGTTCACCCACGCGAGTACCGTAAAAAAAGAGGTTGTCTACTCCAACCTCTACACCTCACCCTACTACAAAAAGCGCCTGCGTGTATGCAGACGCTATCTGCCTCAAACAAACGAGCAGGTTGCATCACAAAAAACACAACAGGTATGGGCAGCAACGCAACCTGCCAAAGTGCCGTCTGCACCGCAACATAAAACACAAACCCCGCAGCAGGGCAAAGCGATTGTCATCAAAGCCCCGATGAAAGAACTGCAACAGCCGCCTGCACGCAAAGGAAACTATTATGTACAGGTCGGCTCCTTTGCAGGGCGGCCCAAATCCTCACTGCTGCACCTCATCGACCGGAACGGACTGCCCTACAGAATTCTCTCTTTTGGAAAAAACGGCCAGTCTATTTCAAAACTCCTCATTGGCCCCTACACAACACGCGCCAAGGCACTTGAAGTACGTAAAAAGGTACGGGCAAAAATCCAAAAAGATGCATTTATTGCGGAGATACGCTAATGAAAAAACCCTCCCCGAACATCCCCTGTCCCTGTCAAAGCGGGCTCAAATACAAAAAGTGCTGCCAAAAATACCACAAAGGCGCCCTACCCTCCACAGCGCTCAACCTGATGCGCTCACGCTACAGTGCCTATGCGCTTGGCATTGCGGACTACATCATCGCAACAACCCACCCTGACAACTGTGATTTCAGTGAAGACAAAACCCGCTGGAAAGGAGAGATACTGCAGTTTTCCACATCAACGCTATTTGAAGGACTGAAGATACACGACTTCACCTCCGCCCAGACAGAAGCGTATGTGACATTTGAGGCCATTCTCTCCTCAGGTATTCTCAAAGAGAAGAGCCGTTTTCTCAAGGAGAACGGCAGGTGGCTCTATGTGGAAGGGGTGGTATTCTCTCAGGACCCTAATGGTTGAGATACTGTTCAATCGTCAATCTCAGCTTTGAAAAATACTTTTGCATATCTTCCGCTTCAACCAGTAACTCATTGTAGTCGGGCTGAAGCAGTTTCTGATGTATACGTACCATCACATGAAACAGTTCTGTCGCACCTATTGCATTACTCATTCCTTTCAAATCCATACAAAGCATTTTCGCCTGTTCAAAACGGCGTTCCGTAATCAGTTTCTTGAAAAGAACGTCACTGGTTCCATACGCATCGATGAATTCCTGCAGCAGCTCCATGTAGAGCCCTTCGTTGCCATTGACATTGACGATCCCTCTTTTCATGTCAATCGTCTCGTTAGAGATGATTTCCATCTCTTTCCACAGTTTTTTATCGGAGCTGTTTACAGGCAAGTAGAGTTTCAGTATGGCGTAGAGCTGACCAATATCGATTGGTTTCGTCAAATAGGCGTTCATACCGCTTCTAAATATTTTTTCTCGTTCGCTTTCAAGAGAGAGTGCCGTAAAAGCGATGACAGGCAATGCATCAAATTGGCTTTCAAGTCTGATCATCTGCGTTGCGATGTACCCGTCAATGACCGGCATGTTAATGTCCATCAGCACCAGGTCGAAAGAGTCATCCGATTCTTTCAGTACCCTTACCGCCTCTTTTCCGTTAGGCACAAACGTAAGATTCATTCCAGAATACTTTAATATGTTGGCAATCACTTTTCTGTTTATCTCATCATCTTCCGCAATGAGAATACTCGCACCGCCAAAGTCCGCAAAACTTCTGTAGTTGATATAGCGTGCTGGTTTGACAGGCTCTTTATAGACCGGTGACTGCAGTACCTGGGAGTAATCTTCAAAAACATTGTCTCTTTTGGGGCTGTAGAGATCGATGATCAACTCAAATACACGTTCCTGTGTCAGAGGCTTTACCAGCGTTTTGTCCACAAATTTGGAGGCTTTCTCTTCCTTCCCATGAGTAAAAAGCGAACGTGTTGCCACTATTTTAAGCTCTTCGTGACTGCTTTTGACCTGAGAAAGATAATTTACCAGTTGCTTATGCGAAAAAAGCGATTCATCAAGTATGAGGAGATCATATGCATCCAGTTTCTGCTTTTTACTCGAAAACACATCTGCCGTCATGACATTCACGTCATGTTTAAAGTAGGTAAAGAGTTTTTTAATCGAATATGCACTGTTTGGATGCTGGTCAACGATCAATACGTTCTTTTTGGTCAATATTTTTTCAGGCAACCGGTAATATCGGCGATCATCCCTGTCAACCAGTTCAAACGGCATGGTAAGCGTAAATGTCGTACCCTTCCCTCTTTGGGAATAGACATCCATGACGCCTCCCATAAGCTGGGTCAATGTGTGGGCGACATAGAGTCCAAGTCTGCGATACATTTTGTTTTTTTCATCATATTCGGGTATAAAGAGTTGCGCAGATTCATTTTTTTCAAAACCCTTCCCGTTGTCCTGGAACTTAAAATCAATCTTTGTCGTTTCATTGTAGGTCGCATAGGTTTCTATGCTTAGCTGTATCTCTCCATGCTCGAGGTTCAGAAGCATAAACTCAATCGTATATTTGAGTACCTTTTCAAGATGCAGCGGATCACCCATCAGATATCTCGGAATAGTGTTGTCAATGTCAAAAATGAGTTCAACATCACTTTTGGAAAATTCTGACTGAAGAGAACCTGCAACTTCATTCAGGACATTATTTAAGTTGAATCTCTCTTTGTTGACCGTGACTTTTTTGGACTTGAGCCTCAAAAACTCTATAAGATCTCCCGTAACGTGCCTGAGTGTACGCTCCTGTTCCAGCACTTCGTCAGGAAGGCACTCTTCTCTGTATTTAGTGACCTGTTCGTAAGTATCTTCGACAATAGTATGAATCTCTTCTCCTATACTGTGCAGAAACTCACTCTGTTTTTTTTCTATTTCATCCTGTTGTTCAAGCATTTTTTTGTACATAGACTGTGTTTTTGTATTCTGTCTGGATACTATATATAAAAATACAACCGATACGATCCCTATGACAAAAAGCGCATATATCACCCACTCTTGACTTTCCGCCATAATAGAAGCATACACACCGGCTGTTAACATCAGTAATCCCAAATAAATTCGTATCATCCTGTATTCCTTTCAGTTTTTTTATATAATCATGCTGAAATCCGTCGCCAACACACCTTTAAAGACACTATTGTACATAAATTTTGTAAAGTATTCTATTTAAAATGGTGCTTTTTGTTATAATTGTTCCATGAAGTTAGCAAGCATCGATGTAGGACTCAAACGTATCGGCGTAGCGATCTGTCTTGACGGCAAGGTTGTGCTACCCCAAAATGCCATTTTAAGAAAAAACCGCAAACAGGCGGCACGCGATGTCAACCGTTTTTTAAACGAGTGGGATATAGAGACACTTGTGGTAGGCCTGCCCAAAGACGGTTCAAGCGCAGAGGAGATGCAGCGGCGCATCGAACACTTCGTCTCCCTGCTTGAACTGAAGATTCCAGTCATCTATCAGGACGAACAGGGCAGCAGCCTTGAGGCACAGGAACTCACTGCCGGACAGTTCAGACACAAAAAAGACGGTCGCATCGACTCCATTGCGGCAAAGCTCATTCTGGAGCGTTATCTTGAAAAAAGCACCTAAAACAACTTTTCTATTGTTCCAAATCCATAGTCACCACGTTTCGAAGTGATTTAGAAAAGCTTTTGGTAAGATGCATGGCATTGACAGTGATCGTTGTCATCTCCGAATTGATATTCTTATTTTTGGCAATATTCTCAATAAGCTGCATACTGTTATTGTAGGAATTCGCAATCTTTTTATATGTAGCTTCCATTTCATCTATCTTCGTACCATCACCATTTCTTGCCTGATGATAGGCAAGCGCACTTTTAAGTATCTGATAGCGCAAATTTTTATAAAATGTTTTCTCTTCAGTGCTTGAGGTGTTATAGAGCCTGTTCAGATCCGGCAGCATATCTTTTATCGCTTTTGCCGCCGTTGCAAGATACGTGACTTGACGCAGAAACCTGTTGATCTTCGCCTGTTGATGTTCATCGGAAACATTACGTGACAACAGGGAAATATAACGATATATTTCTCCTTCAAGAAGACGTATATTATCATAGAGTTTTGTATATGAAATATCAAAATTTTCATCATATGCTTCAAGCAGCCTATCGATGCTTGTATGTTCTTCGTATGCTTTTGGCGGAGGAATATTGATCGCCAAAAGGGCAAATTCTTCAATCTTGTCACTAAGGTGCTCCATCTCCTTTTCCAAAGCATCCAGTGCCACATCCGGTACATTTGTCGATACATTATGAATGAAATGGGTGACATAAAAAGCTTCTTTTTTAAAGAGTGCTTTCAAGGCTTTAGCCAGTGCCGGAATGAACGGATACCACAACACCACTCCCATAAGATTGAAAAGCGTATGAAAAAGTGCTATCTGCACCACACCGTCAACATGGGGGAAAATACTTTTTACAAGTGAAACAAGCCATGGTAGTGCCATAAGTGCCGCAAGACCTGTAGAAAGATTGAAAACAAGATGTGCCACAGCAGTACGCTTTTTGTCAGGAGTACCGCCTATGGCCCCCAAAATAGCCGTGACTGTCGTTCCCACATTGGCACCTATGACAAATGCCGCAGCTGCCTCAAAACCGATCATGTGGGTAAAGAGGGCACTCTGGGCAATGGCTACAGTTGCTGAACTTGACTGAATGACCGCCGTAAGTACAAGACCTATGAGCGCATAAATGTATGGATTGCCGTATAGATAGGAAGAGAGATCAAAATTTTGCGAAAATACCCCAAAACTCTCTTTCATCCCTTCAAGCCCCAAAAAGATCAGTCCAAAGCCTACCAGCATACTGAAATAGTTTCGCCATCGCCCTTCATCTCCTGCAAAGACACTGCCCAGACCGCCAATTCCTATAAAAACATAGGAGAGAAGTTTTATATCCATCTTGAAACCGATCAATGCTACGATCCACGAGGTGACCGTTGTTCCGATATTCGACCCAAAGATAACGGCAATGGCACTTTGCAGACTTAACATCTCCGCACCGATGAGAGAAAGTGCCATCAGCGTCACAACCGAAGAGCTTTGAAAGAGTGCCGTGGCGCCCAGACCGGTCAACAAACTTTTAAAACGTGTTGCCGTTGCATTGCCGACAATGGTTTTAAAAGTACGACCGGCCGAAACCCTGATCTGATTCTCAAGATAGAGCATACCGAATAAAAAAAGTCCCAAACCGGCAAAAGCCTCTATCCATATACTTATCGTATGCATTGTAGGTTGCCTTTATCCTTTTTTAAAACAACTTGCCGATCTTTCTAAACCCGTACCAGTACAACAGTATACCCAATATCAGCACGCCTCCAAAATAAGGCAGCAGGTCGACAAATGCCGTACCGCGAAAAAAGATGCTCTCACTCCCCTCTATGTAATAACGCAGCGGAGAGAAAAAGGAGAGAAACTGCAGTACCGGATGCATGGCGTAGATAGGTGTCCAGGCACCACTGAGGAAGATCAGGGGCATCATAATGACGATGGAGAGCTGGGCGACCTGCATCGTACTTTTGGAGACTGCCGCAACGAAAAGACCAATGCCCGCGCTGGAAAAAGAGTAGAAAAAGGTCAGCAGCATAAAGGTCCAGAACGAACCGTTCATCGGGGTATCGAACGCACCGAAGATGACAAAGCCCAGGGCCAGTATCACACCGGCCATCACGATCATGACCTGTGAAAGCGATTTGGCCAGGATGATCACTCTGGGGTCGACCGGCATCAACAGCATAATATCCCAGGTCCCCTCCTCTTTTTCGCGTACGAATACCACCGCTGTGAGGATGACGATCAGCAGCGTGATGACGGAGAGCATCTCTGTCAACGCCATAAAGGAGTGGTTGTCCGCATTTTCATTGAAGAGTTTATGCGACTTGATGACAACAGGGAAATGGGGCTTTGAAAAATCCATCACGATATTCTGAAGATACCCCAACGTCGTAAAACTCTGGCTCGCCGCGGTCGCATCGAGAAGCAGATTGAGCTGTGCCTTTTTACCCCGGCGGAAATCTTTTTCGAAATCCTGGTCGAAGAGAATGCCTACGAGTATTTCCTTATCGAAAATGGCACGGCTTAGCGCCTCATGTGACTTGAAACGCTGCGGCGCAAGGAACTCCGGTCTGTGCAGGCGGGAGAGGATCTTCTGGCTGATACCGCCTCCCGTATCGTCCACATACCCGATCTTCACGTTGCGCGGAGTGATCTGTATCCCCTCACCGGCAATGTATATATCTGCCGTGAACGAATAGAGCACTGCGGCGACCAGCCCTATGGAGCGCAGGAAACTCAGGATCTCTTTGCCAAATACTACCCAGAAAATATGGCTCATTTGAGCTCCTTTTTCAAAAACATGCTTCCCAAGGCAAGCAGGAGTGCAGCATAGACAATGAGAATGCCAAGGTATTCAACCGTCTTGGCGGAGGCGAGTCCCGTGCCGGAGAGAAAACAGTCATAAATGATATGATTGAAGTACATGACCGGGAAAAGATGCGCTTCAATATAGGATTCCCCCGCCATAGATGAGATCGGCATCAAAATCCCCGAGTAGAGGAATCCCGGAATGATCGTGATAATGATCGTCAGCACCACTGCAACGACCTGTTTCCTGGTAATGACCGATACCAGCATCCCGATGGAAAGGCTGATGAGAATGTAGATCTCGGCTGCGAACCAGTAGAGCATAAAACTCCCCCGAAACGGTACACCGAAAAGCTCCGTCGCCCAGAGAAAGAGGATGAAGATATTGAGTGAATGAAGAAGAAAGCCCGGGATCAGTTTCGCTGCAAGAAACTCACCCCTTCCCAGAGGGGAGGCATAAAAGTTGAATATCGTTCCTCTCTCTTTTTCCTTGACGATCATCAAGGCCGAGAGTATGGCCGGAGCCACAAACAGTACCAGCCCTATCAGTCCGGGGACGATGGCATCGGCATCGCGCATTGCCTGATTGAAGAGGTTACGGCTGTTGATGCTGATCATCCCGCTTTGCCTGCCCAGCGACCTGCCTACGCTCTGAGCGGTATCGAGAATGACCCCCTGAACATAGCTCTCCATCGTCATACCCCTGTTGGGAAAGGCACCGTCGACGAACACACCAATCTCACTGTGCTGCCCATGCAGAATACGTTTTTCGAACGAAGAGGGAATAATAACAATGATGTCGGCCTTGGCCTGCTTGATGCGATGCAGGGCCTCGGCTTCGCTTATCTGCGTAAGCTTGGCATTAAAATATTTGGAATGTTCGAATTTTGCTGTCAGCATTCGGGAAAAATGGCTGTGATCGTTGTCGATGATAAGCGTTCTAGCATGTGTCACGTCCATACGGATCCCGTAGCCAAAAAGCAGCATGATCATGCTGGGCATTACATAGACCATGATGATCAGCTTCGATCGGAACAGTTCGGTGAACTCTTTGAGCATGTAGGCCTTGATAACGGAAAGTTTCATGCTTCACTCCTGTAGTAGCTCAGGAAGATATCTTCAAAGTTTCGGGCCTGGGGATGCTTGGCATAGAGTGCTTTGACGGTATTATCTGCGATCTTTTTACCCTGGCGCATCAGCACGACCCGGTCGCAATACTCCGCTTCACTCATGTAATGTGTCGTGATCAGGATGGAGATACCCCAGGTTGCCTTGAGCCGGTGCAGCATCTCCCAAAACTGCGCTCTGGCAATCGTATCGACACCCGAGGTCGGTTCGTCAAGAAAAAGGATCACCGGTTCATGCAGCAGCGCCGCCGCTACGGAAAAACGCTGATTGATCCCCAGCGGCAGTTCACCGGGCAGGTGCTCCATATACGCATCGAAGCCAAGCTCCCGTGCATAGCGTTCAATACGCTTGAGGGCTGTAGAAAGAGGGATGCGATGCATATTGGCAAAATAGATCAGGTTCTCTCTGACCGTCATATCTTTGTAGAGGGCGAAGTGCTGACTGACATAACCTATCTTCGCCTTGAGCACCTGACGGTCTTCACTGCTTTTGATACTTTTTCCAAGCAGTTTCAGCTCACCTTCATCGATGGGGTAGAGCCCCAGCAGCATTTTCATAAAGGTGGTCTTGCCTGCACCGTTGGCTCCAAGAAGCCCTACGATCTCTCCGCTTCCAAGTCTCATATCGATATGATCGTTCGCCGTAAAATCACCAAAATTCTTCGTCAGCCCCTTCGCCTCCATCACCGTCTCCGGGATCTCCAGCGTGCTTTCCCTCGCTTCAATCTCTATCTTTGGCAGGATGCGTTTTTTTCTGAGTGCATTGACAAAAAAGAGTGCTTCGAGTGTCGGTTCGGCATGTGCAGCAGCAAGCGTGTCCAGACTATAGCTGCGCTTGTCAAAGCTCAGGCACCCACTTTCGGCATTGTCTTTTCCAATGCAGGCTCCCTCTTCGTAGGTATATGCCCTGACCGAATCGATGAGCTCCGAAACCCTTCCTCTGGCAAGGATCTCCCCTTCGTCAAACAGCAGTACCCGGTCCATTTTGGCCGCCTCCTGCATATAGGCCGTACTGACCAGTATGATCGTCCCTTCCTCTTTGCGTATAGTGTCTAGGATCTCCCAAAGTTCCAGACGGCTGAGCGGATCGACCCCCGTCGTGGGTTCATCAAGTATCAGCAGTTTGGGACGGTGCAGCAGCGTACATATGAGAGAAAGCTTCTGCATCATTCCGCCGCTGAGCTTGCCTGCCTGACGGTCAGTGAAGTCCGAAAGGCCCGCCATGTGCAGCAGTTTCTGCCGATAGGCTTTGAATGCTGCATCCTGTCTGAGGTTTCGGATATGCGCAAAGAACGATAGATGTTCATCTACGGTCAAGGTCTCGTAAAGCACCAGTCCGATCCCCTGCGGCATCAGTCCCATATACGGCTTGATCTTCTCTGCTTCTGCGGGTGAATGATACACTTCTGAAAAGTAGCTGATTTCACCCTCAAAGCGTATCACGCCGGCGATCGCATGCATCAGTGAACTTTTGCCCGCACCGTCCGCACCGATGAACCCGATGATCTCTCCGGCATTGGCCTGAAGCGATGCGGCTTTGATCCCGATCTGTTTTTTGTAAGAGACCGTTACATTTCTGACTTCAAGATCGGCCATTATCTCTCCATTCAAAAAATAATGCCACAAATGTGGACCAGAAAAGTCCCAATCCTAAACCTGCGATCACATCACTGAGCCAGTGAACATCCAAATAGACCCGTGAAGCAGCGATCATCAATGGCCATGTAATACAGGCAAGTAACAATACTGTCTTCAGGATGACAGATTCTACTCTTTTAACCAGGATGAAATAGAGTGCAGCAGACATGGCTGACGCCATCGTAGCATGTCCAGAAGGAAAGGCATAGCCACTTACTTCGATCACCTCCAAACCCGGACGCAAGCGTCCCACAATCAATTTGATAATCATAAAGGCTGTTGCCGAACCTATAACGGTCACAAGATAGAGCCAAAGATCCCTGTACCATTTCAGATATACCAAAATCACCATGACCACAGCAGAGAAGACAAGAATGCCCATGCCACCGTTCATATGGGTCAAAGTGATCATCCAGCTATTGAGCACTGGTGTCTGCAATGCATTCACATGGATACTGATCCATCTGTCGATCACAAGTATAAACTCTTTTTCAATCACATCTTCTGCCATTTTAGAAAAAAGATAGAGCCCCAAAAGATTCGCTACTATAAGAAAAGGATGTTTTTTAAGCAATGCCATGAGTTTAGTTCCCATTCTTCATCCTTGTCAGTATAAAAATAAGCACTAACAGTGACGTTCCGCCCAATGAAAAGAGCAATGCATCCTGCATACTTACATGTTCCCAGATCACACCGCACACATAAGCGCCCAATGCTGTAAAGACTGCTACCCCTGCATAAAAAACACCATACACTGATCCTCTATTATCGGCATACTGTGAAATAAAGGCACGATTGGCATTCAGTGAAGCAACGGTAAACAAGCCTAAAAAGGCATAGGCGATCCAGGTGAAGACCGGTTTTTGCATCAGCAAAAGCATTTGTGCAATGATTCCGCTGACATAGGCAAAAAGAAGTACATATTTTACACCGAAACGGTCGATCAAAAGTCCCAGAGGATAACTGGTAAGGGTCTGTACGGCCGTCGAAACCACAAAAAGCAATGGGATGAGTGCCGTCGCGATGCCTATGCTTTTGGCTTGCATGGTAAAGAAAGCATCGTTAAAGAGAAAAAAGACGAATAAAAAATAAAAGAACAAAGACTTCACTGCCTCTTTGTCCTTGTGTGTCAAGCGAAAAGAGGCAGATGCCCGTGTCTGCCGCTTTGCAACATCTTTTACAAAAAAAGCTACAAGAACAAGCCCTATGACTCCCGGGACCAATGTGGCATAGAAGATGTTACGGATCACCGTTTCACTCTGTCCGAAAAACCATAACAGTCCGAAAAGAATAAGCGTACCGCTGAGCTCTCCTGCAATGTCCATGGTCTTATGAAACCCGAATGTCTTTCCTGATGCATTGGCTTTGCTGTACTCGGATATCATCAGATCCTTGGGGGCAGAACGCATTCCTTTTCCCAGGCGCTCCAGAGATTTGAGTGCTGCAATACTCTTGTAACCGTGACAAAATCCTATCAGGGGCTTGCTGAGTGCAGAAAGTGCATACCCGCTAACCACAAGCGGTTTGACTATGCCGTATCTATCGGAGATATACCCTGAAACGAGTCGCAAGGCATAGGAGACAAAGGTAGCCAGTGCCACAATGATACCCAGCTTGTCCATCCCCTCATGCAGCACAAGCACGACAAAAATAGGCAGGATGGGGTTGATCATGGCAGAGGCCATATCGGTAAAGAAACTTACCCACCCCAGCATCACCACGTTTTTGTCGATGTTTTTCATTTCAAACCCTCTATTTTGCTTCCTCTCTTAACAAGTTATGCTTATACAGATAACTCGCACTCTGATAATAGGTAACCGTATCGTTCACGTCAGCTTCAGATGGTTTTTCTTCAGCATAATCCACACTGTAGAGTGTCTGTTTCTTCACTTTGTAACTCTGCACCGTTTTATCCGGAGAGAGCACTGTCAATGTGTTGTTTCTGAAAAGTCCCAGTTTCTGGTAGTTACCAATAAAGGCCCTCTCCTGATGGTCAGTTTTCAGAATATCATCACCATAGAATTTTGCTTCATAACTCTGTCCAAGAATTCCCAAAAGTGTGGGGACAATATCGACCTGTGAAGCAAGTTTGCTGACAATCTTTGGTTTTATCAGTTTTGGCGCATAGATAAACAGCGGTATTTTGTAGCGCCATACCGGCAGGGCTGTTTTGCCCGCACTCCCGCCATTGTGGTCCGCAACGACTACGAAGATCGTATTGTCAAACCATGGCTTCTTGGCAGCCTCTTTGAAAAATGTATCGATGGCATAATCGGTGTATTTTACACCACCGCTACGTCCTGTATGGGAAGGAATGTCGATCTTGCCATCAGGATAGGTATAGGGTCTGTGGTTTGAGGTGGTCATTACAAAACTGAAAAAAGGTTTTCCTTTTGCATAAGATTTATCTGCCTCTTTGCTGACTTTATTGAACAGGTCTTCATCGCATACGCCCCATACGTTGGCAAAGGTCACCTCATTATCTGCAAAATCGAATCTGTCTACCACTTCAAACCCGTTATTGGAAAAGAAATAGTTCATATTGTCAAAGTAACCGTGACCGGCATAGATAAACTTATTTTCATAGCCAAGCTTTTGAAAGACAAAACCTGCAGAGTTCATGCCCTGACAATCAGGCCTTTTGACGATACTTCTGCCCGGTGTCGGTGGCAAAGAGAGCGTAACCGCCTCCATACCCCTGACTGTTCTTGTGCCTGTTGCATACAGATTGTTAAAAAAGAGTGATTTTTTTGCCAATGCATCCAGGTGTGGTGTCAGCCCTCTTTTGTCACCGAAGGCTCCCAAATATTCTGCACTCAAACTCTCCACCATAATCAGAACAATATTGTAATTGTGTGCCGGTCCGTCATTTTTGACCACTCTGCTAATATCATATATATCGTTCGTTTTGAATGTTATATTCTCTCTTTTTAAAAGTGCATGCAATCGTTTGAACACACTTTCATTATCCAGCGTTTTGTAAAACTCGTCATAGTCCAGCTCATTGTGTCTGAAGGCACTGAAAAGTGAATAGAGACCATTCTTCGCCAACTCCTGGTCGAACTTGTTTGAACAATTTTCAGTCAGTGTCTGTTTATCCAGGAGAACGAAAAAGAGTACAGGGAGCGCAAGATAAATACCTCCGATCTTCAGGCGTTGCAAAAACGGCATGTCGCACTGAAATGCCGCCTTGTGAAGATCACTCTTTTTATGGTTGACATAGAAGATCCCTCCCGTAATAAGCAGAATGATCACCACAAGAAGCGGTATAGGGTAAGACTCCAGAATATTATGCACCACTTCATGCGTATAGACCAGATAATCTACCGCAATAAAATTAAAACGTTTTCCAAATTCTTCCCAGAAGAAATATTCGCTGAACCCATTAAAGACCACTGTATAGATAACAGCGAAATAGATTATCAGGCTAATGATCTTGTGAATCTTAGAGTTGAAAACTTTTCGGGGGACAATAATAAGATAGATAACAAATGGTATCAGATAGTAGGAAACAGCTACAAAATCATAGAAGACTCCTATGGAAAAGACTTTTAATAATTCCAAAATACCTGTATCGGCCTGATCATATGTCATACCCAACAGTACAATCCTTGTAACAAAACTCACAACAATAAAAATACCAATGAAATTGGCGGCAAATTTAAATCTTCCTTTGTTCATACATTTTCCTTAATATAATTTACAATACCGGTATCTCGTCCAGTGATGAAGGCAGCCCCTTGCCGTCAATGGAGATGACTCCGATGGCAGGAATACCCAGTTTCAAAAGCGGGTTGACTTTCAGTGGTTTCAGATGTACAGCAAACACACGCTGAATACGGTCGCTTCGTACACTTACCTCTTTGGGAGTGAACTCTGCCTGCTGCGCGACATTGACCACTTTGGCTTCTATGGGTCTGTCGGGGTAGGCATCGAGGAAGATCACCGCTTTGTCCCCTATTTTGATCTTGCCGTTCTGCAGGGTGTCCACAAAGATCTTCAGGTAAAGCGAACGGGGATCGATCAGAGTTGCCACCGGCATCCCTGCACCCACCACTTCACCGACATTGGCGATCTTTTCCACCGTATAGCCGTCTATAGGTGATTTGAGCGTCAGTTCCTCAATGATCGATTCTACCTGGGCCTTCGATGCTTCCAGTGCTTTGATATTTTCCTTGAGCGCCTCAATGGAAGATTCAATAGAACGTATCTGTTTTTGAGAGGCTTTTGCTTCTTTGAGCTCGCTTTGGGCTACGGAGATCGCCGCTTCTATTTCATCACGCTGCAACAGCAGAGCATCATACTTGTCCTGTTCCGTATCGATCTTCAGTTTGGAAAGTTCAAATGCATGAGAATCGATTGCTTTGCTTTTATAGAGAAACACGGAGCGATTATGGTCTCTTTTTGCCTGTTCCAATACTTTTTTCTGGGCTTTGATATTCTCTTCAAGCACTTTAAGTTTCGTCTGTGTCGACTTCAACTGCTCCAGCGCCTTTTCTATCCCGGCAGGTATGGTCGTTCTGGCAATCTCCAGTTCGCTCATTTTGGCTTCGAGTGTTTTTTTCTGTGCACTGATCTGTGCTTCTATCTGCGCCTTCTGTGCCTCATATTCTTTGCTTCCAAGAATGGCGACGATCATCCCCTTTTTCACTACGGTGCCGTCATCCACATTGATTTTCTCGACACGGCCGGGATATTTGGTGTTAAGGTTGATTAAATCACCGTCTATACGTCCGGTACCCTCTACAAGATTTTCAGGCAGTATTTTGGGATGAAGCTTTGCATAGATCATCACCACCGCAATGACGATCATAAGGGCTGTGACAAACCCTATCCAGTATTTTTTGATCATTTGTATCTTTTTCACTCTTCTATCTTCCCTTCATACCATTTTCTCAACCATCTGTCCACAGGGTTGATCATGCGGTAGATCACGGGGACAACCAAAAGCGTCAATACCATCGAACTCAAAAGACCGCCAATGACCGCAATGGCCATCGGTGCCTTGGTCTCGCTTCCCAGAGAGTCGCTTATGGCCAACGGCAGCATCGCAAAGATCATCGCGATCGTGGTCATCAGGATGGGTCTGAGCCTTTTTTCACCTGCTTCGAGCAACGCGGCATTGGCATCTTTGCCTCTGGCAACCGCTTCGTTGGCAAAATCCACCAGCAAGACGGCGTTCTTGCCGACCATCCCCATCAGCAGCATAAAGCCGATCATCACAAAGAGAGAAAAGTGCTGCCCGCTCAAAAAGAGTGCGATCATCACCCCGATGATACTCAGCGGCAGTGCCATCATGATGATGACCGGCTGTATGAGCGACTCATACAGGATCGCCAGGATGATGAACATCAGCACGACAGAGAGTCCCAGTGCCACACCGAATGCCTTGCCTGTCTTCTCCATCTCTTCTGCAAATCCTGTGAACTTGTAACTCACACCCGGAGGCATCAGTTTATCGATGCCCTCTCTGGTGTAGTTGACCGCACCGCCGAGATCAAGCCCGAAAAGGTCTGCATAGACCGACACCTGTCTTTGTCTGTCAAAGTGATAGATGGAAGCCAGCGACTTGGTCTTTTTAAACGCTACCAGCCCGTCAAGAGAAACCAGCTCGCCGTTGGCGGCGCGAAGCTGTATCTTTTTGAGGTCTGTTATGCTGACTCTCTGGCTGTCAGGGAAACGCAGCGTGATGTTGTACTGTTTTCCTTTCTCTTCAAAGTAGGAGATCTCCAGATCACTCGAGAACGCAGTTGAGATCGCCTGTGATATCTGTGAAGCCGATATGCCAAGACGGTTGGCATTCTCTCTTAAAATACTGATGTCTATCTGCGGTTTTCCTTCATCCATGTTCGTATCGATGTCCACAAACCCTTGTTTCTTTGCAAGATAGTCAACCAGTTTCTCTTTGGCAACTTCAAGGTCCTTGAACGAATCGGATTTCAGAACGATCTGGTATGGAACCGTCACCCCTGCCCCCTTGATGTTGGGAATGGCTGCGGCAGTGATGAACATCTTTTTCTGGAACGGCTTGAACTTCTCCCTGAAACCCTGAATGATCTCTTCCTGGTTGCGTTTTCGCTGGTCTTTTGGTGTCAGCTTGACATAGATAAGCGACTTGTTCTTCTCCTTGACAGAGTTGTACCCAACGCTTAATGTAGTAAAGAGAACGTTCTTGTCTTTTCGTACCAGATCTTCTATCGCTTTGGACTGTCTGATCATCTCTTCGAGCGAAATGCCGGGCTTCGCACGCAGCTTAATTTCAAACTCCGCCTTGTCCTCTTTTGGGATGAAGTCCATACCGATCTTGGGGAAGAGACTGAGCGAACCGACAAAAGCCACCACAACAAGGATGAGCGTAAGCACCTTGAAGCGAAGCACAAATCTCAGCGTCACGTCATAGATCTTCTCCATCATTTTGAAGAACGGTTCTGTCATGTTGTAGAATCGGCTCTCACCTTTGTGCAGCACCCTGGCACTGAGACTTGGCATAAAGCTCATTGCTACCGTGTAGGAGATCACGACGGCAAATCCGACGGTCATCGCAAACGATTCAAAGAACTTTCCCACGATCCCGCTCATGTTCGCCACAGGGATGAACACTGCCAGCAGCATGGCTGAGATCGCCAGAATGGCAAAAGCCATCTCTTTGACACCTTCGACCGCCGCCTCGAACTTGCCCATACCCGCTTCCATCTTCTTGTAAATGTTCTCCAGAACGACAATGGCATCATCGATGATAATACCGATAGAGAGCGTCAGCCCGATCAGCGTCATTTTGTTCAGATCAAACCCCATGAAGTTCATCAGCGCGATCGTACCCATTATGGAGATCGGAATCGAAAGCGCGGAGACGATGGTGATGGTAAAGTTGCGCAGGAATCCAAAGATAATGATGACTGCCAAAAATGCACCATAGACCAGGTCGAACTCCACATCTTTAAGCGAGTGGATTATGAACGGCGTGGTATCCTGAAGCACCTGCACCCCGTACTTGTCACCTGCCATTTTCTTTAATGCCGGAACCGCTTCTTTTACGCGATTGACGATCTCGAGCGTATTGGTTCCGGAGATCTTCTGAACCTCCAGCATCACACCGGGTGTACCGTTGTAAGAGGCGTAACTGTCGGGGTCACTGAGCGTATCTTCGACCTTGGCGATATCTTTGAGCCTGATATCATCTTTGATAATGATGTTTTTCAGCTCATCCACGCTGAGTGCATCCGCCTTGGTCTTAAGGATGAACTCTTTGGTATGGGTAATCAGTTTTCCCCCGCCGATCTTGACATTTTCCCGTGCAACAATGCTATTCAACTCTCTGACGGTAATGCCATATTTGTTCAGTGCCCTGATGTCAGGAAAGATCTTGATCTCTCTGTCGCGATACCCGATGATGTTGATGGCTCCGACACCGTTGATCTTCTGCAAAGAGGGCTTTACCTTCTCATCGGCAAAAAGCATCAGGTTTTTGAGCGTATCTTTTTGGGCAGTCAGAAAAACATTGATCACCGGTGCACCGCCGATGTCCAGTTTACTCACCAGCGGTGTCTTGGCATCTTTGGGAAGCACCACGGCCGAAACCTTGTCGCGCACATCGTTGGTCGCCTCATTGATGTCTCGTTCAAGGAAGAACTTGACCATGACAACCGAGGCACCTTCCGAAGAGGTGGAGGTAATGGCATCCACACCGCCGATGCGGGAGATAGCTTCTTCTATTTTGTCGGTCACCTGGGACTCTACCGTGCTGGCTTCAGCGCCCGGGTAGATCGTCTTGATGGTGACCATCGGAAAATCGACATTGGGGAAAAGTGCCGAAGGCATGCTTTTGAAACTCATCCATCCGAATATCACCAGTGTCATGACATACATCAGTGTCGCAATGGGTCTGTTTATGGCTAGTTTATACATCTGCCCAACCTACTTTGCATCAGGAATCAAAATAACGCCGTCGCCAAAAAGTCCCGGAGTGAAACCTTCGGCCTCTACTTCTGCACGAATCTTTCGATTGGCATCGTTCGCATAGGGGTAGACTTTGCTTATTGTTCCTGTATAGACCTTTTTGTCCCCGTCCACACTGTATTGGAATGTCAGTCCGGGCTTGAGCACTTTCCAGTACTTCTGATCTACCGCAAGCACCAGTTTTCTTTTTTTGAGACTCTGTATCTTCATCACTGTACGGATCATCGCACCCGAAACCACATCACCCACTTCCACGCTCTTTTCATAGATCACGCCGTCAAACGGTGCTTTGAGTCGCGTTTTGTCCAAAAGTGCCTGCTTGAGCGCCACTTCGGCTTTGGCATGCTCATACTTGAATGCAAACTGGTCAAACTGTGCCTCATCGACCAGTTTTTTGACCTTCACCTGCCGCTCGTAATCTTTTTTGGCATACGCCATCGCAATCGTTGCAATGTCAAGCGACGCTTTAAGATCAGCATTGTCCAGTTCGGCGAGAATATCTTCTTTTTTGACCACCGAAGCTACATTGACATTCACCTTTTCCACCGTTCCGGTGGTCGTGAACGCCAGGTCTGCATGCTGCGCAGCCTCCACATTGAATGTCGCATAGATCTCTTCCGCCTGAAGGCTTAGTGCCAACAGCATCAAACTCAGTAGTATTCTTCTAAGACTCGGCATTTAGTGCCTCCCTGTACTGAATTTTAATTCTTGTCATCTGATAAACTCCTTGGGGTCTTTCCCTGCATAATAGTAATAGATCGATTTTTTCACTTCATAATCGTACACCGATTCTTTGTAGCGTGCTTCTGCCAGTGTTTTGGCTGCAAGCGCGTCAAGGTAGGCAATGTCATCCGCCAACCCTACTTCAAATTTTTGTTTGAGCACTGTGTAGGTACTTGTCGCGGCCTTGAGTCCACTTTTGGCACTCTTCATCTTTGCTCTGCTTGTACGCAGGTTCTCTTTGGCAAGATTAAAGTTCATGCGCTGCTCTTTTTTTGCCTGGGTCAATTGTGAAAGCAGTGCAAGCTTTCTGTACCTGAGTGCTTCGCTCTCCTTGCCCATTTTTCCTTTGTCGAACAGTCTCATATTGACCGAAACGCCTACTTTGTTCTGATGGTCAACCAAAAAAGCCTCTCCGCTGCCACCGGGCATAGAGACAAGATCGTCAAAGTGTGATTTGTGGTAAGTGTCCGAGAGGTTGACCTGCGGCATATACCCCGCTTCTATCGCTTTGGCATTTTCACCCACGGCATTGGCATTTGCCTGAAGGATCTTGATCGTCTCGAACCACTCAAAACGTACATTTTTTGGCTCAAGAAAATAATTCCGTTTCAAATGTTTGGCGGGCAATCCGCTGATCAGCTTCAGGTTCTCTTCGCTGGTCTCAATGGCCAGTTTCGTATTTTCAATCGTATACTGGTTTCCCTCATAGACAGACTGCAGCTTGTCAACCTCTTCCTGTGTCGCCAGGCCTGTCAGTTTGAACTTTTTGACACGGTCTATTTGTGCCTTGAGCTCTTTGGCTCGCTCCCGCAGGGCGTGCAGTGTCGCTTTGAGACTCTGAATGCCATAGTAATGACGTGCTATCTCAAGGGTAATGCTCTTTTCAAACGCGCTTTTTTCGAACAGGGAAGCTTCGTGCTCAAAACCCTTACTGCGCAACAGGGCATCTTTCCTGCCGCCGTCATAAAGATTCAGATTCGCCGAAACAAACACGTTGCCTGTCTGCCCCGGGCTTACAATGTAGTTAGGCGACTGAAAACTGTAGTCAGCCCCCACATCCACCGTCGGCCAATAGGCACTTTTTGCCGCTTCCACTTCCTGCTCTTTTGACTTGACAGTCAGCTTTTTAGCTTCGATCAGTCCGTTGGTCTTACTCGCACTCTCAATAAAATGCTTCAAACCGTAACTCTGTGCCAGCACAAACAGCGGCAGGCATAACAGCAGTAATGCTTTCATTGGTTCTCCTTGATAATCATATTTAGAAAACGATCGATCTCATCTCTGACATCCAGGCTTTTCAAACGTGAATCCACGATCAGACCGGTTGAGAACAGTATGAGTGAGTCCGCCATACCCGACATCCTTGCATCAAGTTCTCCGGACTCTACTCCCGATTCAAGTATGGCATTGAGTATCTCTCTAAAGTGCCCTCTGCAGGCTTCACTGAACGCGAGCATCTCTTCATTCTCCTGCATCAGTGAAATGGCCAGAAACTCTTTGTAGATATTCAAATGTTTTCGCGCCGTTTCATTCTCGAACAACAGGTAGAAAAACGCGAACAGCTTTTCTCTAACCGGCAACGCTGCCCGGCTGATCTCTTCAAGCTGCTTTTCATGCTCGGCGATAAAGGTACGGATGATCTCAAAAACAATATCTTCCTTGTTCTCGAAATATTCGTAGATCGTTCCCTTGCCCACGCCCGCCGTTTTGGCGATCTGTGAAATGGTCAGCTCGCCAATACCGTACTCGAGAAGCAGTTCCCGGCAGGAGAGCGCAATGTTTCTTCTTTTTTCTTCTTTATTGACTATAATTGCCATACATTTCCTTTTGACTGACCGTCGGTCAATTAAATTATAGTAACAAGCGTCTTAAGAGAAGATAAATCTTGTTATTGATTTCTTTAAATGCCGGTCAATACACCGGTGCTTAAAGGAAAGTAACTGTAGATCCAAGCGCAACCGGCTAATAAGGAAAAGTCAAACCCATCTCATAACTTTTTCAAAAAATCCAACAGCCCTCTCATGATCTCCAGTGGTTCGGGAGGACAGCCCGGTATATGATGTGCTACAGGCAGATGGTCTGCAGCAGGTGCCTTCGTGGCAAAGGTTTTTTCAAAGGGGGCTTCCATCACGGGACAGGCTCCCAGCGTGATGACCCATTTGGGTTCGGGTATCTGTTTGTAGGCATCCAGTACATGTGGTGTCATATTGAAAGTCATGAGTCCGCTGAGCAACAGGACATCGGCATGTCTGGGACTCGCTACAAAGTAAATGCCCAGTCTTTCCAGATCGTAGTAGGGATTTGAGAGTGCATTGCACTCGGCTTCACAGGCATTGCAGCTTCCGCTGTCTACCATACGTATGGCAAGCGATCCGGCAAATTTTCTGGCAACCTCATCTTTGAGCTGTTTGCGTAACGCTTGCAACTGTTCGTCTATCTCCGGATTTTCCGTAAGCATCCCTGCCTTTAAGCGTTTGTTCCAAAATCGTATCATGCTGCACTCCTTTACAGATCATTGCCGGCATAGCTCAGGTCACAGCTTTTGTTAATAAGCGGAAAATCGGCAATAATATTGTTTGGCATCATCAGATGCAGTGCCTGCCAGTTCA